>NZ_DOED01000036.1:0-10093 GCF_003524185.1 Culturomica sp. | reverse complement strand
ACTGGGACGGGGATAAAGTGCTACTGAAAATGGAATTATAAGAAACATGATCTATTATTATGGTAAAGATAGCACTTTAGCCCCGTCCCCGGGTACTGACAACAAAAACACATTTGTAAAAATATAAAACACACAACTAAAACTGAAAAAAAACGTATGTAAGTCATTATTGTATCAGGAATATGAAGCTCTTGAATATAATCCGGCGTATTCATCCAGAGACAGCTTTTTTGAAATGTATGGCTGTCTTACTATCTTATTTTTTCGGAAATTACGTCACCGGACATTTTCACGAAAATTCCGGTTATATCGGTGCTATACTGGCTTGTACCTCTTCTATTGTCGTATTGCAGGAAAATGATCTGAAAAATTCGCTTCATAACGGCTGGCTGAGGGTATTGGGTACTTTTATGGGAGCTCTTATCGCCTGGATATATCTGCTGTTTTATCCATTTACGATTATCGGAATGATTGTTGCCGTATTTATTCTGGAAGTGATTTGTATGCTTTTAAAGGTTCCCGACAATGGGAAAATGGCTACGATTACGTTATCCGTGATTCTTATTATCTCCCGGGAATATCCGGATCTGCCTCCATGGGCGAACGGGCTTTTACGTTTCAGCGAATCGGCTGTCGGAGCCGGCATCGGTATCTTTATGGTGTGGCTGGAATATATATTTCAGAAATTCCGGACCATCTGGAAAAATGTAGACATCCCGAATAAAAGAATATAGACAACATACGAGAGTCTTGTGTTATCCGCACAGGACGAACCGGAATTAATAAGATAATTCCGGTACAATTCCGGCGGAGACCGTTTATACCGGACCATCGCGTTCCTGTCAGGCTGTAAACAGAGAGATGAGTGTGTATAACACCGGGCCTGCTTCTCCCGGAACATTCCAAATAATAAAAACGGCAAATAAAATTGCTTATCTTATTTATTGTATTACCTTTGTCTGCAATTAGAGTTATGAATCATTATCGTTATAGTTCTTCTTTACATATTAAGCAGGTCTCTCCTTTAATTATCCTTCTCTCTAATTCAGTATTTATTTAAAAAATTTCAAATGAACATTTACATTTCAGGTTTGAGCTACGGCACAAATGATGCAGACTTAAACGAATTATTTACAGGGTACGGAGACGTTTCTTCAGCTAAAATCATATCAGACAGATATACCGGAAAATCCAGAGGATTCGGTTTCGTTGAAATGCAAAACGATACAGAAGGCCAAAAAGCAATCGACGAACTTAACGGAACAGAATACGACGGTAAAACAATTATGGTAAATATTGCGCGTCCCCGGACAGAAAGACCGTCAAACGGCGGATACCGTGAAAGACGATAATAGTTGCGAATAATATTCACATCCCTATCCTATACAACAGAAAATAAATTTTCTGTTGTATACAATTAGGAAACAGTATACAGCAATTAAGTTCAATTTACTCTCCCTCCTCAATGTTGTATCAGGTTCTTGCAAGCCTGTATCTTTCCATTCTGAAATAGATTTATTAAACTTTTTTGTTCTCGTTTTATCATAACAAAAATTTATGAAATCATTTTTTATTGGAAACACTGAGGTCAAAACACCTGTTATCCAAGGGGGTATGGGAATCGGTATTTCATTATCCGGTCTGGCCTCTGCCGTTGCTAACGAAGGAGGTATAGGCGTTATCTCCTGTGCCGGATTAGGATTACTATACTCCGAAGAAAAAGGGGATTACGCCCAAAAATGCATCCGGGGATTAGAAGAAGAAATCCGGAAAGCACGTCAAAAGACAAACGGGATTATCGGTGTAAATATTATGGGAGTCCTTTCTAATTATGCCGATATGGTTTGTACGGCTATCAGGGAAAAAGCCGATATTATATTTTCCGGAGCAGGCTTGCCGCTCGATTTGCCTTCCTATTTGACTCAAGGAAGCAGTACGAAATTAATACCCATTGTCTCTTCTGCAAGAGCAGCAAAAATTATTTGTGACAAATGGCAAAAAAATTACGCTTATCTGCCGGATGCGATTGTAGTCGAGGGACCAAAAGCAGGCGGACACCTAGGTTTCAAGAAAGCCCAACTGAAGGATGAAAATTATGCACTGGAATCACTGGTTCCCCAAGTGTTAACGACAATATCCGCTTATAAAGACATAAAAAACATCCCGGTAATTGCTGCTGGCGGTATATCCACCGGTAAAGATATTGCCCGCTTTTTTAAGCTCGGTGCTTCAGCCGTGCAGCTGGGAAGTATTTTTGTTACAACATGGGAGTGTGATGCCGCCCAGGCTTTTAAAGATGTGTATCTGCATGCAAAATCCACAGATATAATTATAATCGAAAGTCCTGTCGGCATGCCGGGACGAGCCATCAACGGAGAATTTCTCCGCAGGGTGGAAAAAGGGTTGGAAAAACCTGCATGTTGTCCGTTGCATTGTATCAAAACCTGCGATTATACGCAAAGCCCTTATTGTATTATGGCCGCACTATATAATGCAGCCATTGGCCATATGACCAAAGGATATGCCTTTGCGGGCAGCAATGCCTATCTGGCAGAAAAAATAAGAAGTGTAAAAGAAGTAATCCACACTTTAAAAAAGGATTTTTTTTCAGCTTCTCACTGTCTGGCCTGAGAAAGAAGGAATTTTGACAAAATCCTCTCCGTTGCAGACCGGGATGAAGCATTTGTATAACTGCTGTTTTCTATACAGCAAAAATAATAGATATGACATTTAAAGAATTAAATATAGCCGCACCTATTTTAGCAGCTATTGAAGAAAAAGGATATACCGTACCGACACCTATCCAGGAAAAAGCAATTCCTGCCGCACTGGCCCAAAGGGATGTGCTGGGGTGTGCCCAAACAGGAACAGGTAAAACCGCCTCGTTTGCAATACCCATCATACAACATATACAAACAGACAAAGAGACGATGAACCGGAAGGGTATCAAAGCCCTAATCCTGACTCCCACCCGGGAGCTGGCATTACAGATCAGTGAATGTATCGGCGACTATGCCAAATACACCCGTGTACATCACGGAGTAATATTCGGAGGAGTAAACCAGCATCCACAGGTAAAGATGTTACAGAAAGGTACGGATATACTCGTAGCTACTCCGGGACGTCTGCTCGATTTAATGAATCAGGGGTATATACATTTGGAAAGCGTACAGTATTTTGTACTCGACGAGGCCGACAGAATGCTCGACATGGGATTCATTCACGATATCAAACGGATTTTACCCAAACTGCCGAAAGCAAAGCAAACCCTGTTTTTTTCAGCGACGATGCCGCCCAGTATCGTTTCTCTGACAAGCACTTTACTGAAAAATCCGGTAAAAATACAAATAACACCCGTGTCATCAACCACCGATACGGTCGAGCAATTCATTTATTTTGTAAAAAAAGAAGAAAAAGGACACCTCCTGATTTCACTCTTACGAAAAGCAGAAAATCAATCGGTACTTGTCTTTTCACGTACCAAACACAATGCCGACCGGATTGTACGGTCGTTGAACAAAGCCGGTATCGGAAGCCAGGCCATTCATGGCAACAAAAGCCAGGCAGCCAGGCAAGCAGCATTGGGAAATTTTAAATCGGGCAGAACACGGGTGATGGTAGCGACAGACATCGCTTCCCGGGGAATCGACATCAATGAATTACCGCTGGTGATCAATTATGACCTCCCCGACGTCCCTGAAACCTACGTACACCGTATCGGACGAACCGGAAGAGCGGGAAACACAGGAACGGCACTTACTTTTTGCTCTCAGGAAGAACGTAAACTGGTCAATAACATTCAAAAATTAACAGGTAAGAAACTCTGCAAAGCCGAACTTTCAGCCTGATGCACAGATTTTAAATTACACTGAATTCTATCCGGATTCAAAAAAATTATTCATTCACATCATAAATTAAATACATATTATATGGCAAGACCTGCAATTCTCGGTAAGCGTGAAAATGAAAAGAAAAAACAAGCCCGGAGAGTGGAAAAACAAAACAGAAAAGAGGAAAGAAAGCGATCCGGTAAAGTGAGTAATTTCGATGATATGATAGCCTACGTCGATGAAAACGGCATGATCACATCCACGCCCCCGGAAAACAATTGCAAGAAGAAGGAAATAGATCAGGAGGAAATCAGGATATCGACACCTAAAAAGGAAGCACAAGCCGTTCTGAAAGGACGAATAGAACATTTAAACACATCAAAAGGTTACGGTTTTATAAAGGACCTTTCAGGAACAGATAAATATTTTTTTCATGTGAGCAATGTAGTGAACGATATTGCCGAGAACGATATTGTAACGTTCGATCTGGAACGCGGCAAAAGAGGCATGAATGCAATAAATATTTGTACTATAGATAGATCAGCATCCTGATATCTCCTATCTCCGACCAAAGGTCATTATGAAGGTGAAGATAAACCGTTTTCAGAAGAAATATGACAATCCTAAAATACAATTTAAAATATGGATAAAAATAAAAACATCCGTTCTGAAAAAAGTTCATCCAACCAGTCGGCTGAAAATGCATTGAATGAATATAAAAAGAGAATAGGTGAAGTAGTTCATGTCACCATCAGCGCACGAACTACCTTCGAATTCCCAGCCTATCTGTCTCAGGAAGAAATCGACATTCGCATAGAAAACTATAAAAAACGACACAGCTTAAGATCGGGAGGATGGTAAAGCAATCATAATCAAATACAAATAGCACTTTACCCCGTCCCCGAATGTTGAAGAAAATTAATTGGAGGGATAGTATGAGCTTTGAAAATAATAGTATTTCCGTTCCGTTTCATTGGAGCGGTGGGGTATGGGCTGTAACAATTGTAACTTTGATTGTTTTTGCTGGGGCAGGATTTTATATAGCATCACTTAACTGGCCGACAGTGATGCTGTGGTTGAAATATTTGCTGACAATTGTTCTTTTAACTACCGTTATTGCTGGAGTGAGCTATACCCCAATACGATTGAAGGCAAATGATAAAAAAATAACGGTAAGCAGGTTACTTGGTTCATTGGAAGTATCGCTGAACGAGGTAATAGAGACCAGACGAATTTCGAAGTCTGACATAGATAATTCTATACAAACTTTCGGAAGTGGTGGCTTGTTTGGATATTTAGGTCGATTCAAGAATGGTAAATTGGGCAGTTATACTATGTATGCCACAGACTTGAACAACTTGATTTTCGTTCACACTAATAACAAGAACTATGTTCTCAGCTGTTCCCGTCCCCAAGAATTTGTCAAATACGTAAATTTACAATTAAAACAATAGCCCATATCTTGTATAACCCTTTGGGGTATCTGTTTGGATTTATGCTATGATTCCGGATTGCACTTATTTCTAGCTAATAACACCCGGAGATGAGATAAAGTGCTATCATTTCACAGATTTCGTTCGTATTAAAATAGCACTTTACCCCCGTCCCCGGGTGCTGCCCGGGTGCTGTTATTAGCGAACATGTTCCAGTTTTAAAGTCCAGGCATAATCGCAGGGGATTTCGTCAAAGGCAATCAAGGGAATATTGACGATCAGGTCTTTTCCCTTTTGTTTCCATGTCACTTTTTTCTTTAACCCCAGCAAGCAGACTTTTGTTTTAGAAGTAGCCTGAACATTTTTCAGGGTAAAGTTGCCTTTGGGAATGCGGGGAAGAATTGCATACACACAATCATCACCACCTGTCGTAAAAAAAACTTCTTTTACGGCATAGCCCGGTTCTGGATTTACAGTTTGTTTCAGAATTTCGTTACCGCTGACATAGTGTTTGCCCTGGGGTTTCCAATTCTGATCTCCTTTAGACCATTGAATGTTTTGTTTCCAGGGACGCGAACCATAAATGGCTTCACCGTTTACCTCCAGCCATTTTCCTATTTGTAACAGACGTTCTTGCATGATGGGTGGAATTTTCCCATTTGCAGTAGGACCGATGCCCAGCAGCAAATTGCCACCCTGGCAGACAATATTGACCAACGTGAGAACCAAGGCCTGAGGTTGGGTGTAATCTTCCAGGTCCTCGTTTTGATTGAAACCGAAAGAAAAACCAATTCCACGACATTCTTCCCAAGGTTTCTCGAAAGTGCTGTTGGTATTGCTGTATTCACGTGTGTAAAAATCTCCGTGGCGCTGGCCGGTATTGCTAGCCCAACGGTCATTTACAACCACACTGTCTTTTACCGGTGATTCATTGTAAAGCCAGGCCAGTATCTCAGGTGTTTTCCATTGCTTGTCATTGTATTGATCCGGCCCGTCAACCCAGATCAGATCAGGTTTGTAATTGTTTACTAAATCTTTCAGCTGCGGAAATAAATGACGGTCGATGAAAAGTTCCATTGTTTCGGGCTTATATAAGGGATTATCCCACTCCCGAAGTGAAAAATAGCATCCTACTTTCAGGTTTGCCTGTCTAAGTGCTTCAGCATATTCACCGACCAAATCCCGGTGAGCTCCAATCTCCATACTATTCCAGGGCCGCCCGTAGTCGCGCGACGCTTCTTTGCTGGGCCATAAGGCAAATCCCTCGTGATGTTTAGTCGTCAGCACAATGTATTTGGCTCCTGATTTTCTAAACAATGCTGCCCAAGCCACGGGATCGTAATCCTGTGCTTTAAACATCCGGGCAAATTGTCCGTATTCAAAATCTGCCCCATAGGTCTTGGTGTGATAGTCATAAACTTCGGTTCCTGTGAAATTACCGTTACCAAATAATTTTTTGTTGTCGAGCCAGTATTTGTACCATTCCTCGTAAGTCCCTTTAGGCGACCACATGGGAACGGAATATAAACCCCAGTGAATAAAAATTCCAAATTTGGCGTCTTTAAACCATGACGGACTAGGCCGCTTATCTAAGGATTGCCAATCAGGAGTATAAGATTGGGCATTGGGCGAAATTGAAAACAGAAAAAGAAAATAAAGTAAACAAAGTGTTTTCATAGATAAATATTAAATGTGATTTCCTTTACAAAGGTATAAATAAATAATTTTAAAATAATAGTAAAGAAAGAAAGTCCCTTCTGTTAAGAATGACAGAAGAATTCAGTTCTTTTCGATATGTGCTATAACAATAGATTCGCTATATATTAGGTTATAAAACTTTTACGCTCGTCGGGACAGGTGATCCCGCCCCTTGGCACTAAGCGTTCCCCGACCGATAAGTTTAAGGATATATCTTGTTCTCCACAGCTTACTGGAGAATAGTTTTCTTGTTCTTACGTTTTATAAATTTAAATAGGCATTCCCGATTCATCCAAACCCAATGCAAGTGCAATAAAGACAATAGCGTACACAATAGTACTGAAAAGAGTATTGAATCCATATCTAAACATATATTTCAGTTCCTTCAACGTATTGACATATATAAGATTAGATATATACATACTTTAATTGCAATAAAAATGTTCCATATTAAATTTTACATTTTCGATAGATACAATATCCACTTTAGAATCTATTAATAATTGCATAGTTACAGACAATTCAATTTCCCTTAAATCTATTTCAAATTCATAAAACATCCCAGTCTTTTTAAGCTTGGCAGGAAGCATATCCAATATTACCTTTTCATCACCCAAAACTTTAAATATGTAATGCTGGTCAGGACCGGAAAGATTAGACATCACGTCTAATAATCCATTTTTCAACTTAAAAACAGAAGTTGCAATAGTTTGAATAAAATGTAGATCATGCGATGTTACGATTACCAGTTTCTTTTGAAAATAACCCGATTTCAAAAGGAAATCAATCATAGATTTCTTAGACTCTACATCAACGCCAAGTGTAGGTTCATCCAGAAAAATCACAGGAGTGTTCAAAACAATTGTTATTATAAAAGCAACCTTCTGCTGCATTCCTCTTGAAAGATTCTCAACCAACTGATTACGTTGTTCAAACAAATTCAACTCCATTAACAAATATTCTGCCATTTCTGATATATGGGAATATTTCACACCTTTTAATGCAGCAAAGTAGTTGATATTCTCAATAGGTGTCAATTTCCAATATAAATTACGGTTCCCCTCCAATAAAGCAGAATAAGTCTTAACTTTTTCTGCTTTATTCATTTTACGAAGATTCCTGTCCAAATACAGAATTTCACCTTCATAAGTTAATATATCCAAACAGGATTTTATCAATGTCGTCTTGCCGACACCATTATTCCCTATAATTCCTATAATCTCATTTTCCCCCCCCCCAGCACGCATTTATCGCTTTCAAAACACTATTACATTTTGAATTCTAAAAATAACTTTTCCTCAAATTTTTAATTTCTAAAATAGTATCGGTCATTTTCGTACATTACTACACTTCGAGGATCTCCATTTAAAAACTGCCAGTCCTATCCCTATTATAACAAATGGAATACTTAACAATTGCCCCATATTAAAAAACATTCCATCCTCAAAACCGACTTGGTATTCTTTCGTAAATTCGATAAAAAATCTGGCCAGAAATATCAAAGCAATAGCTAATCCCGTAAAAAAACCATAAGCAACTCTACTTCTTAATGCTTTAAACAATATCCACAAAACAATGAAAATAAACAAATAAGCCAAAGCCTCATACAACTGGCTGGGATGACGCGGTATAAAATCAATACGCTTAAAAATAAAAGCAAAAGGAGCGGTTGATTCTTTTCCTATAATCTCAGAATTCATTAAATTACCAAATCGAATAAAAGCCCCCGTTAAAGGTGCTACTATCGCAACTTTATCTATAGTTCCTAAATAATTCAGTTTATATTTCTTACTATACAAATACAGGGCTATCAAAACACCCATAGTTCCGCCATGACTCGCCAACCCCTGATAACCGACAAATTTGAAACCAGGTTGAAATTTAAAAGGTAATATAATTTCCAACGGATGTTTACTGAAATAATCCCAGTCATAAAACAGGCAATGCCCTAAACGGGCTCCAATAACAATACCCAAAACAGCATAAACAAACAGAGAATAAACTTTTTCTTGAGGTATATTTTCCAGTTTATACAACTTTGCTACTAAATTGTAGCCAATAAATATCCCTAAAGCAAACAAACAACTGTAATAACGTAATTCAATTACGCCTAAATTTAAAAAAACGGGATCGACATTCCAATTAATATACATTAACATCTTAATTGCAAAATTGATTAAATTCAGATTGATTTATAACACACTCCTTTTTCTTTTCCAATATCCTTTTTTCAAGAATATATTTACCCTGTGTATTGCATGCTTCTTTTAATTTACAAATAAAACAATTCGGACATTCCGGTAAATCTATTTTATTCCAAATATCAGCCTCGTTAAAATCTGAAAGTATTTCAAAAGAAATATTTCGTTTTAAAAATTGTCTGTCTTTTCCTTGACTAAGATAATTAAAAACACTTGATTACTTCATCATAATAGGTGTCTTTTTGAATTTTGGATGTTTTAATATAATAATTTAAATATTTCAAAGCTTTATTATAATCCTTAATAAGGAAACAAAATATAGTCATAAAATAAGAAAGTGGAATAGTCGACCAATAATGAACATGCTTAAACTCTATTTTCAATCTCTCTCTCATTTTAAAATCATAAAAATCCAAATAGTCCATTTTTATAGATACTATCATAACTTCATATTTCCCGGCCTTTTTATATATATGGCTACCTGAAGAAGATTGTCCATTGAGCTGTTAAAGTTATATTGATCTGTGTTTTCTTTGTAACTATTAATATCAAAACGACATAATCGTGGGGTTCGTTAGAACTCTCAATAAACATTTGCTCACGTCCGGATGATCTGAATTATAAAGACGACGCTCAGACACCATTAAGCTCTCCAGGCCTTGTTTTACCAAGCCTTGTAAACCGGATTCCCCATTTGTGATTTCAGAAATTATTTCCGAAATTTGTTCATGTGTAAATTCCATAATCTATCATTTTTGAAAGTTGCATTACAAAAATAATTAAACTTGGGATTTACACACTTTTTGAAACACTATCCTATCGTTTAACTTTCGGTTTAACTCGATCGTCAAAAACCACGAAAAACAGGGAAAAGAAAAAAGGTAGTCACTTTCGTAACTACCTCTGATTGAGAGCGGAAAACGGGACTCAA
>NZ_DOED01000023.1:125470-160350 GCF_003524185.1 Culturomica sp. | reverse complement strand
GTTAGCACATCGGGGACGATAAGAAGACAGGTCCGAGTTACGCCCCTCTGGGTTGCGGTCTGATGGACCGCGGAGCAGAAGTGAACTTTGCTTACTGGCTGGCTGGCAGTGATTCGCCGGTGAAGGGAACGTTCTGTCTCTCTGCCGGATGGAACTTTTAAACGAATAGATATCCTGTAATAAAAGAAACCGTCTGACTTTATCAGACGGTTTTTTACATTCCATACAACCCTCTATCTATCAGACAACAAAGAATATGTAGCAATAAATTTTAAAACGATTGTAAAATATTTATCCTCTTTAATAATTTTTTTATTAAGTTTTTTTACTTTTGTAATGGAAATTTGGAAAATAAACAGAAATGCAACTAACTAACAAAAACTCATTACCAGGTTTAAAAGAAAAAAGATACCAACAAAAAAAGGATATCATTGGTTTCCTTTATAAGATGGGCGAATTATCTAAACCTGAAATATGCAGATTAACGAATATGACCACTCCTACAATCAGTAGGATTATCGAAGAGTTAATCGAGGAAGGCTGGGTCACAGACAGGGGGCAAGGCATGTCTATCGGAGGAAAAAGACCCCATATATTTTCCTTAAATCCGGATGCGGCATACATTATGGGAGTCGATGTAGGACGGGAACATTTGAAAATAGCGATCTTTAATTTACGCAAAGAAATTATCGGAGAAATCAAAGTATACCATTCTATTTTGGAAGAAGGTAGAACAAATGAAGAAAATCTTCAATATATCAAAGACAAGATATATTTAACTTTAAGCGAATTAAATATTCCTTACAACAAGATAAAGGTAGCAGGATTCGCTATTCCCGGACTTATTGATAGTGATGGAAATGCTTTCACTTACTTTGTTTACGAAGATACGAACATAAAGAAAGTGCTTGAAAAAATGTTAGGTATGCCGGTATTTATCGACAATGACTCTAAGACGATGGCATTGGCAGAGCACACATTTGGTGTTGCCAAAGGCATTCCGGATGCTTTATGTATCAGCGTAAACGAATGTATCGGTTTGGGAATGATTCTCAACTCACAGCCCTATACCGGTTATAAAGGTATGGCCGGAGAATTCGGACATATCCGGATTTCCGGGCTTAACGGACAGTGCTATTGCGGTAAAGCCGGTTGTCTGGAAACCGTCGCTTCAGGGCGGGCTATTGTAAAAAGTGCCAATGAAGCAATTAAAAAAGGAGTAAAAACCTCTGTCCAAACCCTGGCAGGAGATAATGAAATTACGTTAAGTATAATCATAAAAGCGGCGAAACAAGATGATATTTTTGCAATCGATCTTTTACAAAAAGCCGGTGAAAAAATCGGGGAAGGTATTTCCACATTAATCCATTTATTCAATCCGCAGGTATTGGTTATCGGAGGTGAAATTGCCGATTCCGGCGACCTTATCATCGCTCCTATTCAGCAAATTCTAAACAAATATACACTTACCCGCTTAAAAAATCAATGTGAAATAAAGTTGAGTGACTTAAATTCTCATTCCACCATTATGGGAACTTTGATGGTCGTTATGAAAAATTTATATTACGATTCTGAAAGCAACTTTTCCTTATACTAACCGGGATTATTTGGTTTCCGTAAACGTTTTGAAATTAATTGATAAAAAATATATACGCTATGTTAATGACAACTTATATCGCCAAAGGCGAAGGAGCTGACAGGTTTGAAAAAATACCTGTACAAATATACGAAGCTCCGGCAACTGCTGTTAAGGCTGTTGCTAAAGAAATTGCAGAACTGATTCGCAAGAAGGCTGCAAAAAGTGAAAAGTGTGTATTAGGTTTAGCTACAGGCTCATCTCCCATCAAACTATATGATGAACTGATCCGGATGCATAAAGAAGAAGGTTTGTCTTTTAAAAATGTAATCACTTTCAATCTGGATGAATATTATCCGATGGCGAAAGAATCACAACAGAGCTACCATTATTTCATGCACCATCATTTATTTGATTACATCGACATCGATCCGAAAAATATTCACATTCCGGATGGTACTCTTAAATCGGATAAGGTTGAAGGATTCTGTAAAGAATACGACAAGCAGATTGATGAAGCAGGAGGTATAGATATTCAGGTATTAGGAATCGGCCGTACAGGACATATCGGCTTTAACGAACCGGGTTCCTTACTGACGTCCAAAACCCGGATGGTATATTTGAACGACATCACCATTAATGATGCAGCCGGAGATTTCGGAGGTAAAGATAAAGTTCCGACCCGGGCAATCACTATGGGAGTCGGTACCATTATGAAAGCCAAAAGAATTGTTTTACTGGCATGGGGAGAGAAAAAAGCATCTATTATACAAGAAACAGTAGAAGGCAGTATCAGTGACAAGGTTCCTGCCACATTCCTGCAAACCCACCCGAACGTACAATTTTTTATCGACGACAAAGCCGCAGAAGAATTAACGAGAGCCAATCATCCCTGGTTGGTAAGCAAAGTAGAGTGGAACGATAAACTGATCCGCAAAGCTGTTATCTGGTTGTGTCAGAAAGTCAATAAGCCCATCCTGAAAATTGAAAACAAGGACTATATGGACTACGGCATGAGCGATCTGATCAAAACTTTCGGTTCTGCCAATAAAGTAAATATCCAGGTTTTCAATGACCTGCAACATACAATTACCGGATGGCCGGGAGGAAAACCGAATGCAGATGACTCTACCCGTCCGGAAAGGGCAAATCCATATCCGAAACGGGTGTTGATTTTCAGTCCGCATCCGGACGATGACGTTATTTCCATGGGAGGTACCTTTGCCCGTCTGGTAGAGCAAGGCCATGATGTACATGTAGCTTATGAAACATCCGGAAATATTGCCGTTTTGGATGATTATATCTATCAGCAAATGGATATTGCGGCATCGTTCACCCGTTTGGTCGGCGGAGATACAAAAACCATGGATGCCGCTTTTGAAAAAGTAAAACAGATTATTGCCAACCGGAAGCCGGAAGATGACGAACCGGCAGAACTCCTTCCCTTTAAAGGAGCTCTTCGCCGTGCAGAGGCCCGTGGAGCAGACCGTTACCTGGGTATTCCCGAGAATCATGTACATTTCTTAAATTTACCGTTTTATGAAACCGGTTCTGTAAAAAAGAATCCGTTAGGACAAGCAGATGTCGATATTATTGTCAAATTATTACGTGAAGTAAAACCACATCAGATATACGCAGCCGGAGACTTAGCCGACCCACACGGAACACATGGCGTTTGCCTGGATGCCATTTTACGGGCTTACGATGTTGTATGCGACGATGAATGGTTTAAAGACTGTTACACCTGGTGGTATCGCGGAGCCTGGATGGAATGGGAAATCGAAAAAGTAGATATGGCAGTACCCATCAGTCCGTCGGAACTTTCCATCAAACGGAAATCCATTTACAAGCACGGCTCACAAAATAACGGTCCAGCATTCCCCGGAGACGACCCACGGGAATTCTGGCAAAGAGCAGAGGACCGCAACCGCAATACGGCAAATATATACAATAAATTAGGTATGGCAGAATACGAAGCCATGGAAGTATTTGCCCGTTATATTCACAAGAAAAAATAATTTAAACACAGGCTTGAAGTAAACGATTCGACGACTTCAAGCCTGTATCTTTAAATACATCTGATATGAAAAATAAAACTACACTTTTAATCATGGCCGCAGGCATGGGGTCACGTTTCGGAAGCTTGAAGCAAATTACTCCGTTGGGGCCTCACAAGAAAGCATTATTACATTATACCATTTACGATGCTGTTCATGCCGGATTTGACAAGATTGTATTTATCATTCGTGAGAGTTTTGCAGAAGAGTTCAAAAACTTCGTAGGAAAATATGCTGAAAATCTGGTAGAAACTGTTTATTGTTATCAGGATATGAATAAGCTTCCCGGTGGCATGCCTCCCATTGACAGAGAGAAACCCTGGGGAACGGCTCATGCGATCTGGTGTGCCAAAGACGCCATTAACGAGCCATTCGCAGCATTGAACGCTGACGATTTTTACGGAAGCGATGCTTTTATCAAAGCGCATGACTTTTTAGCCAATAATCAGGACCCGAAAGAATTCTGCCTGATCGGTTATCGTCTGGCTTCAACTCTATCAGAAAACGGTACCGTTTCCAGAGGTGTATGTGAAGTAGATAAAGACCGATTTTTGACAGCTGTTACAGAATGTACGAAGATCGGAACACAAGCCGACGGTACGATTAAAGATGAAGCGTTAGGTAAAGTACTGCATGCAGATGATGTTGTATCTATGAATTTCTGGGGCTTTACACCAACTGTTTTCGCAGAGATCGAAAAACAATTCGTAGATTTCTATCCGTTAAACAAAGACAACCTGAAATCAGAATTTTATATTCCGAAAGTGGTGGATCAAATGTTAAAGGAAAAAGCCGCTAAGGTTAAAGTAATCCCAACGGATGCAAAATGGTTCGGCGTAACTTACAAAGAAGATACCCCGGGAGTTAATGCAGCATTGGCCGCTTTTGATAAAGAAGGTAAATACCTGGATTTATAATAATCCGAATGCTAAAAATAATGCCCGTACCGGAAACGATACGGGCATTTCCATTTAATCTATATTATTACTTTTTCCCGTCTTTCTTCTTCCCATCAGTAGCTGCTTTTGAAGGTTCGTCGATCGTCTTACTTCCTGTCACTTTAAATCCGAGTTTCTCAATCGCTTTCTGGATACCTTCTGTTGTATTTTTATCTCCTCTGAAGGTCACTTTCACCGTCTTGGCTTCCAGGTTGACATCCAGATCTTTTACTCCTTTTTCATAAGGGATATTCTTCTCCACTTTTGCTTTACAAGTGGCACAATGTAAATCCACCTGATACAAAACAGTTTTAACTTCTTTTTTCTCAGCTTTCACTGTCGAGGCAAGTCCTAAAACCATTGCCATTACTAAAAATAATTTAAACGCTTTCATAGTTTATTGTATTAATGTTATAAATAGAGTTTCAATCTCTGTCAAAACCCAACCGCAGTCCGACATAAAACTTACGACCGTGGATAGGTCCCCAAATCCGGGACGCATCAAAATCAACACTCCAGGGTGCATCTGCTGCAATTATGGGATGCTTTTGGGTAAAGTCTCCTATATTTTCACAACCGGCATAAATACTCCATTTCCGGAAAAATTTCGTTACCTGAGCATTCATAAGCTGAAACGATTCAAATTGCTGATTGCCTCCAGGCAAACGTCCCGGTCCATTAAATTGTGTCGTAAAGTCAAACTGCCATTTTTTCATATTTGTATAATAAGACAAATTGATCAAGCCTTTATAACGGCTCTGTAACGGAGTCCGGACACGACGCAATCCTTCCGGTGCAGAATAAGTTATCCTGGCATCATTGTAGCGATATGCTCCCATAATATCGAACCGGGGAATCAATTCATACCGAATTTCTACCTGATAACAATTGGAATAGGAATCGCCGTCCAGATTGTAAAAATTTATCATTCCCGGCCTGGTTTCATTGTCGGCAACGACCTGATGTGAAAAATCCGTACGATAATAATCCAGATTTATATTCAGCAACCTATCAAAAAGTAAAAACTTCCGATTTAACAAAACGCCGAAATTCCAGGCCTCTTCCATATCCAAATTCTTTAATGCTCCGGGACGACCGGACAGCAATTGTCCGTCTACATTCACAGACCGGCCGGATGCTAATAAATAAGCATTTTCAGCCAGGACGGCTGCATACCGCCGTCCTTTTCCACCGGAAAACTTCAAGGTCGTCATTTCATCCGGCATATAAGCTATATGAAAACGGGGCGTCACAAAACCTCCGGCCAGATTGTGATAATCATAACGTAAACCGGCCATCAATGTCAGTTTGGTCCAAAATGTACCGGTATACTGGAAAAATACACCTCCTACCCGTTCTTCCCTTTGGGGATTCACAGGTGTATTTTTTACCAATCCGTTCTCCGTACGCTTGTAATCACCGAATATCTCATCGTAATTATCATAATTAAAGGAAGCTCCTGCGGAGAATTTCTGATTCGGATTGTTACCGAAAATCGACTGATAAATATAATTCATAAACAACGAACGTTGTCTGGCATCGTATTCATAGCCACCATAATAAGATTCCTGGTCATGATCCGTATAATTGACAAGCAAGGCCATACTGGTATTTTCATATTGCGGCATTAAATAGCCGACTTTTAAAAAACCTTCATACCGGCGGGTGTTTATACTAATGCCGTATAAATTTCCCTCTCCGATTTGATGCCGCATTTCTTCCCGGAACCCTTTTTGTCCTCCCAAACGATTCTCATCCAAAAATTTACCTCCGAATTGAACAAACCAGGTGTCTGTTTTATAAGCCCAACGGTTCATTAGATTATACTGTGCTTTTTTCGGCATATCCAGGAAACCGTTATGATGCATGCTATGTTCTTTTTCCATCCAGTCTCCGTGTACTAAAAGCGCTGTACTCCATTTGTCATTCAGATGAATACTTCCATTCATATTGAATTCGAACATTTCCTCGTCGCTGCCGTACAAGTTCACATAAAATTTCTCACTGCCCTGGGGTTTTTTATAATCGACACTGATCTGTCCGGCTATGGCTTCATAGCCATTCGTCACAGAACCGACACCTTTCGACACAGAAATAGCACTCATCCAAGGACCGGGCACATAGTTCAAACCATAGAGTACAGACACCCCCCTGAAATTAGGCATATTTTCCGTCATCATCTGCACATATTTCCCATTCAGACCCAGCAATTGTATCTGTTTGGCACCGGTAACGGCATCCGCATAAGAAACATCAACCGAGGCATTGGTTGTAAAACTTTCTCCCAGATTACAGCAAGCAGCCTTACACAATTCCTCGCCTGTAATCACTTGTTCTATAACAGGACTCTTCGTATTCATGATCGTCGTCTGTCCCCTTTTGAAGACTTTTGCTTCGTCCAATTGATGTCCTGCTTTCAAGACCACTTCTATATAGTGATCTTTCTCCCCTATTTCTAAAGTATCCGAAGCATAACCGACAAAACTAATGATCAACCGTCCGTTCGGTCTTTTCTCTATTGCAAAATTTCCATCCACGTCCGTCGCAACTCCTCCCGGGATTCCAAGCCAATATACATTCGCTCCGGGTAAACCGACATTTCCGTCTTTACCGGCTTCCAATACACGCCCTTTCAGTTGTTGTGCAGACAATGTCCCGGCTAACCACCAGCACAACACAAAAAAAATATATTTCATTTCATTCGAAAATTTAAAGATTAACTATTTGAAAATTCCCCCATTTTCAAATAAACAGACCATGCAAATGTCTCTGACGGACACAGCATATCCTTTTCCGGGCCACACCCGGATTCAACCGTACAAAATGAAATAAATCAACAAAGATAGGTACACAACCACTCCAAAGGAGGAGCTTTAGAAGAAACAATATTCCGATGGTCCGGCATAAAAACGGTAAGAATATCGAAATGCAGGACCTCAAACTCAGTATCTTCAGGCAAAACCGCGACAAAATGGATATCCAGAACAGGTTCTGTCTGAAAAACATCGGTTATTTTATAAAATACATGATCGCAAGCCGAATGGCTATGTGCCTGTTTTTTATGACAGGCGCAACAGCCCTCTACGCTCTTGTTTTTGCAACATTTATCAATGGCCGTGCAGTCTCCCTGCCGGCAAACGTCACAATAACATTTACCCGGCTGCGGAAAAGTATTGACCAAAATATATTCATGTCCACAAGGCGTACAATAGAAACGACAAACATTCACCCCTGTCAAAGCTACAGCAAGGATGAACAAGACAAAGAAATTCAATATTTTGGCCATTTTCTTTCTCATCTATTGCAAAAATATCTTTTAATTCGCAATTCGCAAAATTTATAGAAAAAATCAAATAAATTTCAATAGAATCATTCGATTAAAATCACAAATCTAAAGCCCGAATGAAAGAATATTTCTCCTATTTTTTTAACTTTGCGCATCGGGATATCCATTCGGGGAAAAATAAGTTACATCAATCCGGAATGATTCTCTGTAAACAGCAAATAAATAATACCGTCATGATTAAACATATTTTCGGAGCCGCTATTGTCATCTTTCTGCTCGCTTCCTGTCAAAGCCACAATGTTGAAATTAAAGGTACGATTAAAGAAGCGGATAAGCAAAAAGTTTATCTGGAACAACTGAATGTCGATAAAACCGTTGTTTCCGATTCGGCCAAAACGAATCGAAAGGGTGAGTTTTCTTTTAAAATCAATGTTACCGAACCGACTTTTTACAACATACGTGTCGGTCAGAAAGAACATATCACATTATTGGCTGAACCCGACAAAAAAATCGAATTAAGCGGTACTTACAATAATTTGAGTAATAATTATTGGGTAGAAGGTTCGGAAGGTTCCCAATGGATAAAATTATTAAATTTTCAATTGAACAGGACCCAAAGGGCTTTGGATTCTTTGAGAAAAATTTATGAAGCTCTTCCTGACGAAAAGGCTAACTTAGCTCAACGTACTGCCATTGCCGCAGAATGGGACTCTGTATTTATGAAGCAATTCCGTTTCTCTAAGGATTTTATCATCAAACATGCTGTTTCTCCGGCATCCTATTACGCATTGTATCAAACAATAGACAAAGACAATTTTATTCTTACCCCGGAAAACGATCTACAATCCTACAAAATCGTAGCTTCGTCTATGATGGCTATGTATCCGGAATCGCAATACACAAAAGCATTGCTTGCCCATTATGAACAAATCAAAAAGAATATTCAAGCGATGAAAATGCGGGAACTGATTGTAAATTCTGAAAATGATTTACCGGCCATTGATTTACCGGATATCAACGGTACCAATATTTCACTCAAATCATTAAAGGGCAAGTTTATTATACTTGATTTTATTGTATTGGGGACTCCGGAAAGTCAGGCTCATATCAACGAATTAAAAACCATCTACAACAAATATCGCAACAAAGGCGTAGAAATCTATCAGGTTTGCCTGGATCAGAACCAACTCCTTTGGGAAGAATACGTACGTTTATACGATATCAAATGGAAATGTGTCCGGGACCCGCAGGCTCTGAAGAGTTACGTCGCTTCGATCTGGAATGTCCAGAGTATTCCGGCCAATTACATTATCGACCCTAAATTCGATATTGTCGGGAAAAATTTATACGGGCAACGTTTAAGCGACAGATTACAGGATGTCTTAAAATAAATACAGGGTTCCATCCGGCGGCACCTTAATTATTCCGTACCATGAGGTTAGACAAATCGACAATTCAGACTGACGGGAAAAAGATTTACTTTGTCTCGGATGCTCATTTGGGAGCCTCTGCCTTAAACAATAACCGGGAAAGGGAGAAACGCCTGATCGATTGGCTGGAGTCGATAAAAAACGAGTGCGGAACTCTATTTTTACTAGGTGATATTTTTGATTTCTGGTTCGAATATAAACGGGTTGTACCTAAAGGTTTCGTCCGGTTTCTGGCGAAAATCTGCGAATTCACGGATGGAGGCATACCTGTACATTTTTTCACAGGCAATCATGATGTTTGGGTTTTCGATTATTTAACCCAGGAATGTGGTGTAATTGTTCATACCCACGACGAAATATTTGAAATTGACGGTAAAAAATTCTATATCGGCCACGGAGACGGATTGGACCCGAAGGACAAAGGTTACCTTTTTATCCGAAAAATTTTCCACAATCGTTTTTTACAAAAATGTTTCCGTCTCATCCACCCCGATTGGGGAATTGCGCTCGCCCATAAATGGTCATCCCATTCCCGTCTGAAAGGCAACGGGCAGGTCGAAGCAGACAAATACCGGGGAGCCGAACAAGAAGATATCGAACTATTTGCCCGCCAACAATTACAAAAAGAGCATTACGACTATTTTATCTTTGGTCACCGTCATTTACCATTGGACATATCTCTCGGCGGTAACAGCCATTATATCAATACCGGCGACTGGATTACCTGGTACAGTTATGCCGTATTCGACGGAGAAAAAGTCGTATTAATTTCAAATCAAGCCTAAAAGCCCGCCCGGCCCTGAAGAACCGCGATTTCAGATCAGAAGAAAAATCATCATTTCAGCTATTGACAGCACCTATCCCTTGATTTTCTTCTAAAAAAGTGTTAACTTATTCTCGCGTAAATACAATTTCAGGCCTATGTTAGTTAAAATTTTCGGAGGAGCCATTAATGGTATCGAAGCGACTACCATTACAATCGAGGTAAATATTCTCTGGGGGGCAAAATTCATCATTGTCGGCCTTCCTGATAATGCTGTAAAAGAAAGCCAGCAAAGGGTAGATTCAGCCTTACGTGAAATCGGGTCCCGTATACCGGGTAAGCGTATCATTGTAAATATGGCTCCCGCCGACGTAAAAAAAGAAGGTTCTGCCTATGATCTTCCCCTGGCTATCGGCATTTTAGCTGCTAATGAAGAAATACCGACAGAGGGTTTGGAGCAGTTTGTCATCATGGGAGAATTGTCATTGGACGGAACACTTCTTCCGGTAAAAGGAGTACTTCCGATTAGCATCAATGCCCAGACGGCCGGTTTTACAAATATGATCGTGCCTTACGAAAATGCCAATGAGGCATCTGTTGTAAAAGGATTAAAAGTCTACGGGTTCCATCATCTCCGGGAAGTAATCTCATTCCTCAACGGAAAGGACAAAGGCATCCCTTTTATTTTCGATCCCGCACAAACAAATATCGGCGATACAGAACTGACAGCCTGCGATTTCAAAGACGTCAAGGGACAGGAAAACGTAAAACGTGCCATGGAAATAGCAGCAGCAGGAGGTCACAATATGCTTATGATAGGACCTCCCGGAAGCGGAAAAACAATGCTGGCACGCAGACTTCCCGGTATTTTACCGCCGATGACGACAGAAGAATCTCTGGAAACGACCAAAATACATTCGGTTGCCGGTAAGTTAAAACGCAACAGCGCTCTTATTTCTACACGTCCGTTCCGGTCGCCTCATCATACTATTTCGGACATTGCCTTGATCGGTGGGGGCTCTTTTCCACGTCCGGGAGAAATTTCTCTGGCTTGTAACGGAGTGCTTTTTCTTGATGAACTTCCGGAATTCAAAAGATCTGCGCTCGAGGTGATGAGACAGCCGCTGGAAGACCGGAAGATCAGTGTCAGCCGGGCAAAATTCAGCGTAGAATATCCGGCTAATTTCATGCTGATAGCTTCCATGAATCCATGTCCATGCGGTTATTATACACATCCGACAAAAGAATGTAGCTGTACCGGTCAAACCATTCAACGTTATTTATCGAAGATTTCCGGGCCTTTACTCGACCGTATCGACATACACATTGAAGTCATTCCTGTCGAACTGGAAAAGATCACAGGCACACAGCAAGGCGAACCGACAAAAGACATCCGGGAGCGTGTTATCCGGGCACGTAATATTCAAAACGAACGCTTCAGTCCCTACCCGGGTATTCATAGCAATGCACAGATGAACTCTGCCTTATTGAGAAAATTCTGTCCTTTAGATACGCAATGTATTTCACTTTTAAAAATAGCAATGCAAAAATTCGGATTATCGGCAAGAGCTTATGACCGGATTATTAAATTGTCCCGCACCATTGCCGATCTGGCCGGTACGGGACAAATTACCCCCCATCACATTGCAGAAGCCATCCAATACCGGTGTCTTGACCGCGAAGCTTGGGGAAGCCGGATATCATACCCGACTTAAGATATCTTCCAACCCTTCAAAATGGTTTTTGTAATCTTCCAAACTACGGCGAATGACTTCATGGGCTTCTTCTTTTCCGTATACCCCTACGATCTCAACTTTTTTCTGCCCGTCTTCACCCGGCATATCCTTATAAGTAAGGAAGTAATGTTTCAAACGGTCAACCACAACGTGGGGTAATTCGCTGATATCGTTGTAACCGTGATACGTAGCATCGTGCCTCAATACCGCAATAATTTTGTCGTCTGCCTCATTACCGTCAAGCATACGGAAACCTCCGATAGGTCTTACCCGGGCGATAATATCGCCATGAGCGATCGTTCTTTCAGTCAAGACACAAATATCCAACGGATCGCTGTCTCCGATAATCTCGGTACGGTTCGTTTGCTGCATACAGTATTCTGCCACTAAATCCCCGCAATAACTTTGCGGAATAAAACCGTATAAAGCCGGCACAACATTCGAATATTTTTGCGGACGATCGATTTTAATATATCCGCTTACCTTATCCAATTCATACTTCACGGTATCCGTCGGCACCATCTCAATAAAAGCTGTCAATACTTCCGGAGCATCCTCTCCTACCTCCAAACCATGCCACGGATGAGACTTATATCTCAAACCCATTAATCTGGCTATCGGGTCATTAATTTTATTTCCCATAATTTAAATAATTAAGCCGGGAGTTATCTCCCGGACTTTATAAGACAAAAATATTATAAATGACAATCAATGATTTTTCCATTCTACGATACGTCCTCTCTCTTTATTCAGCATTTGAGGAGGTATGACAGAACAGATTTCTTCACTCAACAAATCAATAAGTTTATGTTTGATATAATAACGGGAGTAAATGACACTGACTTCCCGTAACGGAACATTTTCCTCAAATCTCCTTATTTGTTGCCGATGTTCTTCACTCATATATTGCAAAGCCAATTCAGGTATAAGTGTAAAACCACCCTCCTTGTCTACAATTTTCATCAAGGTTTCCAAGGAATTACTTTCGAAATCAAAAGGCAGGTTACGGTGTTGAAAATTTTTCATCTCACACAAATTGACAACCTGGTCCCGGAAGCAATGTCCATCCCCCAGCATCCATATATCCGGTGTCGCGATATCTCTGACGTTCACCTTATTTTTTTTCAATAAAGAGTGCCCCGGACTGGCATATACGAGCATCTCCTCATAAAAAACAGGCCGCTCGACAATTTTTTCATCGTGGTAAGGTGTGACAAAAAGTCCGACATCTATCGTATCTTGCTTCAGGCTACGGATGATATCTTCCGAAACCATTTCTTCCACTTCAATCCGAACCGCAGGATATTTCCGGATATAGTCTCCGATAAACAACGGAAGCAGGTAAGGCGCCAAGGTCGGTATGATTCCGATTTTCAGCGAACCTGCAACTTCTGCTTTATCCTCCGCTATAATTTCGGACAGACGACCGGCAGCAGCCAATACGACACGGGCCTGAGCGATCAAACGCGAACCTATATCCGTGGGCACAACCGGCTGGCGGGATCTATCGAATAATATCACACCCAGATCATCTTCCATTTTTTTAATCTGCATACTCAAAGTAGGCTGTGTCACGAAACACTTTTCTGCAGCTGTTGCGAAATGGCGATAATCATCGACGGCAACGACATATTCCAATTGGGTAAGGGTAACCACTTTATATTTATTTTAAGAAAATTTATTCTCTACCTTTCATTTTGGCCTTACGAACGTTTTCTATTCAAAAAAATCCTTCACTTTCTTGAAAAATCCGGTTTTGTTATCCGTTTTACCGGGCCTAAAAACCTCATAATCTTTCAATTTTTCCACGATTTTCTTATCTTCTTTCGAAAGCGTTTTAGGAATCCACACATTCACTTTTACCAACAAATCTCCTTTTCCGTATCCGTTTACATCCGGTAATCCCTTTCCTCTCAAACGAAGAATTTTCCCGGGTTGTGTTCCCGGCTCGACCTTCACTTTTACTTTACCTTCAAGGGTCGGTATTTCAGCAGAATCACCAAGGACAGCCTCTGGAAAGCTCACAAAAACATTATACAAAAGGTCATTGCCATCCCTAACCAACTGGGGATGTTCCTGCTCTTCAATCAGGACAATCAGATCTCCATTGATTCCTCCCCGGCGGGCGGCATTTCCCTGACCACTCAAAGACAACTGCATCCCTTCTGCAACGCCGGCAGGAATATTCAATTGAATCACCTCTTCAGACAACTGCACTCCTTCTCCGTTACAATGAGAACATTTCTCTTTGATAATCTTACCTTCTCCTTCACAAGCCGGACAAGTCGATGTTGTCTGCATCTGTCCCAGAATCGTATTCTGCACCCGGGTCACCTGCCCGCTACCGTTACAAGTCGAACAAGTCGTATAGGAGGTACCGTCTTTTGCGCCGCTACCGTGGCAATGTGAACAAGCGACATATTTCTTCACTTTGATTTTCTTTTCTACCCCGGTAGCAATCTCTTCCAGCGTCAATTTGACTTTTACACGCAAGTTAGACCCCCGGTTCACCCGACGAGCACGTCCTCCGCCACCGCCAAAGCCACTGAAACCGCCAAAGCCGCCAAAATTTCCGAAGATATCACCGAAATGAGAGAATATGTCCTCCATGCTCATTCCTCCGCCAAAGCCACCAGCTCCACCGCCAACTCCGGCATGACCATACTGGTCGTATCTCCTGCGTTTATCGTCATTACTCAATACATCATAAGCCTCTGCTGCTTCTTTAAATTTTTCTTCCGCTTCCTTATCCCCGGGATTCTTATCAGGATGATATTGTAATGCCAGTTTCCGATATGCTTTTTTAATCTCAGTAGCGCTTGCACTTCTCGATACACCCAACACTTCGTAGTAATCTCTTTTTTCAGCCATCTTTTAGATTATATTAAAGTTTACGTCTATAGCAGAAGCTATAAACGTAAATTAAAAAATTCAATTCCGTTATTCGCCAACCACCACTTTGGCAAATCGCATTACTTTATCATTCAATTTATATCCTTTCTGAATGCAATCGACAACTTTTCCTTTCAAATCCGGGGTCGGTGCAGGGATCTTGGTCACGGCCTCATGTTCGTCCGTATTGAATACGTTATTTTGGCAGTCGATTTCTTTCACACCATTCCGGCCCAAAAAGTCCTTAAAACCGGCATAAATCAATTTGATACCCTCCCGGATTGCATCGATATCATCCGATTGCTCCATACTTGCCAATGCTCTTTCCAAATTATCCACAACGGGCAATATGTCCGACAATATTTTTTCGCCTGCATTTTTCGTAAGTTCCATTTTTTCTTTCAACGTCCGTTTCCGGTAGTTATCGAACTCTGCAGATAGCCGTAAATATTTATCATTCGCAACCGCAAGCTGTTGTTCCAACTCTTCTGTTTTCACATCTTCTTCTGCAACATTCTCATGTTCAGAATTTTTACATTTTCCAGACTGATCTGTAGTCTCGGATTTACTTTCGGCTTTTGTTTTGGTTTCTTTTGCCTTCTTCTCTTTTTCTTCCGCCATATCTTTATAATTTTGATTATTATTTCTCATTGACAATAACAAAATTAAGCAAAATCTTTGCCAATACAAAAAGCTGCCAGATTGTCGCAATCGATCTGACAGCTTTTCTCAATCCTTTTCAATTTTTTTATCCTTTTTTATCTTCACTTCCGGCAAATGAATCAAATTTTCATCAACAAAACTAAAATAAGAACTCCCTCCGACAATCAGATGATCATAAAGCACAACATCCAACAATTTCCCTGCTTCCCGGATTTTAGCCGTCATCATTTTATCATATTCACTGGGATAGAGCGAACCGCTCGGATGGTTATGGACAATGATAATCGCATTGGATTTCATCTCCAAAGCCTTTCTGAAAAGAATCCGGACATCAATCACCGTTCCGGTCATTCCTCCGGAAGATAATCGTTCACTCCTCAATATCCGGTTGGAACGATTTAAATAGATCACCCAAAACTCTTCATGATCCAAATCTTTCAAAACAGGCGAAATATAATTAAAAACCTCAATACTGGAGCAAAGGGATTGCGTTACATCCACAGCAGCCATCGCCCTTCTTCGACCGACTTCCATCGCAACTACGATAGCGGCAGCTTTAGCAACCCCCACCCCTTTATACTTCGTTCTCAAATCCCTCACACTCATACGAGCCAAAACATTCAAATCGTTATGGCAGTCCTCCAGAATACGGCGCGCCAGATCTAACGCAGATTCCCCCACCCGTCCGGCCCGAAGCAGGACGGCCAGCAACTCATACGTCGACAGAGCCGCAATGCCTTCTTTCTGCAATTTTTCTCTCGGCCTGTTCTCTTTTGACCATGATTTTATCGGGATATATTGTCTATCCATAACACCACGAATTTGGATAAACAAGTTACAACTTTTCCATGAAACAAAAAAGAGTGCAATGATATACCCCTAAAAAGAACTAGAGAGTGTCTTGAGGACACTCTCTTCATATCTGAATTTGAAGAAGTTCTTACAATTTGTTGACGTGTAAAGCCAGCTTAGATTTTATATTGGATGCTTTATTGTCATGAATAACATTTTTCTTAGCCAATTTATCCAACATAGATGAAACTTTCGGCAACAACTCTACAGCCACAGCTTTTTCAGTTGTATTACGCAATTTTTTCACCGCATTTCTGGTTGTTTTTGCATAATAACGATTACTAGCATTCTTCGTCGCAGTTTGTCTGATTCTTTTTTCTGATGATTGATGATTTGCCATCTCTTCAAATATATAATATTCAACTTCTTTTGTGTAGTCCGTACGGGAATCGAACCCGTGTTACAAGAATGAAAATCTTGCGTACTAACCCCTATACGAACGGACCGTATGTGTTCTTTTTTCTTGTAGTCCGTACGGGAATCGAACCCGTGTTACAAGAATGAAAATCTTGCGTACTAACCCCTATACGAACGGACCATTATTTGCTTTAGCGGATGCAAATATACGACATTTTTATTTCACACCAAAAAATAGCTATTTTTTTTTAGAAAAACACCTGCATATCATCTTCAAAATATTGTATAAAAGACATTTAGCAAGAAGAAGTATTTTTTTACTTTACAATTATTGATAAATAAACTATCTTTGAAAGCACAAATAACACGCCTTTAAAAAAGAATAAAACACCGTAAAATGGGGAAATTATATTTAATCCCGACTCCGGTCGGTAATTTGGAGGACATGACTTTAAGAGCCATCCGTCTGTTAAAAGAGGTAAATCTTATCCTGGCCGAAGATACCCGGACAACATCGACATTGTTAAAACATTACGATATAAATACACCTTTGCAATCTCATCATAAGTTCAATGAACATCAGCAGGTCGAAAGAATTGCCGAACGCCTGGAGAAAGGAGAAAATATAGCTTTGGTAAGCGATGCCGGCACGCCGGGAATTTCCGATCCGGGGTTTTTACTAACCCGGACCTGTATTGAACACGGCATCGAAACAGAATGTCTGCCGGGTGCGACAGCCTTTGTTCCGGCCCTTGTCAATTCGGGCTTTCCTTGTGACCGTTTCTGTTTCGAAGGTTTTCTACCACAGAAAAAAGGACGTATTAAAAGATTGACTGCTCTTACCGAAGAAAGCAGGACACTGATTTTCTATGAATCGCCCTATCGTCTTATAAAAGCACTCGAACAGATGGGAGAAATTTTCGGTACAAACCGGATGGCCTGTGTTGCCCGGGAAATCAGCAAAAAATTCGAAGAATTTAAAAGGGGTACATTTACCGAATTAATCGAATATTTTACGGAAAAAGGTGTTAAAGGTGAAATTGTCATCCTTGTAGAAGGCAAAAAGAGACATGATGACGAAGATGTTGAGGAGGAATAAATAAGTTCTAATTGCAGACATTTTCCCGCAAATCGGAGGGATTTCTATCCAAAATCGGAAATCTACAATTAAAATCCAGAGTTATTTACCATCGAAGCGATAAAAATAAAAGGAACTGCCTTTTCGGAAGCAGTTCCTTTTTATTTATAATAATTCACCGAATCAGTTATAGCTTATCTCCGTCAACCCGGACTTCAAGTATCAGATTCAATTTTATGGTAGCATCCGGTTTTATCTGAACAGGGACATCACCATTATTACTCGTCGCAGCCTTTACCTGTATTACGATATACTTCATACCATCGATATGACTGATGTTATCCGGAGTCAAACGAATCAGGTTATTACTTTCTGCTACCGTCACTTCCCCATTGTTTCCCACCACCGGAGCATCGATAAACCGATCGACTTTTACAGAATCCATACATGCATGATTTGCATCCAGCAACAAAAGATTTCCGTCCTTCAACTCAAGCGGCACACCGTTTTCTGCTTTTATCCGTATGGCAGCTTCCAATATCTTATCCGACAATTTCTCGTTCAGATCAACGTCAATAGTATCGTTAAATACCAGGTTTTTCGCTTTCAAATCCAAAGGGATCTCAATATAAGCGTCTACATTAGCATTCCCATCTCCCAAAACAACAACCTTTCCATTCCCGGGGTTGATGGTAATCGCTCCTCCGTATGTAATTTTATCCTTAGGAGGCAAAGAAAGTACATCATTGATATTGGAATTGCTTTTATCGTATCCCAGTGTTTCTTTATGGGCTTCGTTACCGTTATTCCAACCGGAAAATACCAGCGGATCGCCTGCAAATTCTTTTACTTTCCCATCACCATAGGCTGTAAATGCCATATTCACGGACATGGGTACTTTAAGTCCGTAATTTGTAACCGTCATTTCGATTTTAGCATCATTAAAACCGAATTCACCATTGAAGTTATTCCAGAAATCGATATCCAAATTAAATTCTCCCGGATCAATATCAATTACCCGGGGATCAATACCCCCTTCCAAGCGGGTAAAACGAACATCTTTCAATTCAAAAGCAAGTAACAAATCTCCTGCATTCGCAATAGTCTGACCCCCGTCGACACTTATCAACACATTCCATTTGATTTTATTTGCCTGCGCCGCCATGTCAAAAACCACCTCATCCAACTCCCACTCTCCCGTCTTTCCGTCAAGCCCAACAATAAAATCCTGTACGACAGGAGCACCGTCTGTTTTCACATTTTCCAATGTAAGCTTTACCCGATATGTAAAACCCATTGCCGGCAACACATAGGAGCAAATTACATTTCCCTCTATCCGGTCTATTGTTCCATCCTCAAATTCTATATTTTCCTCCTGATATCCGGATTCCGGAAACCGGATATCAATTCCCTCGTCCGGAATAACAACACCGCCAGGGATACTACCCATTGGCACCCGGGCAGTTAAAGTTGCTACCGTTTCAGGCAAATCGATTACTTTTTTGACATCAAAAGTATAGATACTGTCTTCCTGATAACGAATAACAATCTTGTCTTCTTTCAGTACAATATTCGCATCGGGATCGTTCTGTTCGACCAGTCCCCATACAGTATATGTTGCGGAGGCCACCGGCAGGGCAAAGCTGGGCTTCCAATTCTTAATTTCTTCTATATTACCGAATTTCAAAAGTTCTTCATCCCCACAAGCACCGAAAAGAAGACTACATACAACGATTACACCACAAAGATTTTTCAAAGATTTCATTTCAAATTCCTTTTTATGCTAAGATGCAAAAATATGTTAAAAGAAACAAATATGCAAATATTTACAAGAATATTATCACCGCTGTACTTTGTATTTAATCAAGCTTCCGTTATCAACACCGGCAAAAAGATAGAAATTGCCGTTATCGGCAAAAATGATGGAAAAAGGAGAATCTCCGTTAATCGGAAAACCCTCTGACATCCCGGATTTCAAATTCAGTAACATCATCTGACTCTTTACTTTATCAAGCAAACCGATTCGGACATCGACTCCTGAAAATCGATACACATAAGGGAAATCCAATCCTGCCGCATCCAATTCTTTCTCATAAAGACATTTTCCATTCAAATCGTAAACACTCAAACGATTACCGGAAGTAAATATAAAAACATCAGAACCGGCATTTATATCAGCGACATTGAAATGGAAACCGGACGCAGGACCGATGCAATTTACCTTTTCTACTTTTCCCTGAAAGTCGACAATATTTACAGCCCCGTCTTTTCCGGCAAATGCCAACACCATTTTACCGTTTCTACGTGTCAGGTAAAGCTCTGTATTTTCCCACAAGTCAAATACATTGGATATTTTTATCCGCTCCTTCCCTTTTCTATCCTGTATATACAAGCGGTATTGATCGGCATACACGATATAATCCTTATCCCCGATTCTATAATGATTCACCCGGGTAACGATATCCTTATCCGTCTTCCCACTTTTCCAATCTTTAATCAATTGCCCCCGAATGTCATACAAATATACCCGCCGGTCCGCACAAGGGACAAATATCCGGTAATTTTTATTTTTATCATAATCGTACAACGCCATTCCTGCTTTAGTATCAGCTTTCAGTGTTACCGGGAAATTGCCAACATATTCACCGTTACGATCCACCAAATGTAACCGGGAGGGCGTCGAAAACAGATATTGCAATTTCCCGTTACGGAAAGCATCGACCTGAACAACATCACTATTTATCGATTCTCCCAGTGCCAAACGCCACAAAACCCGTCCGGCATCATTCAACAAATAGACATCGTTGTTTTCATCCTGTACAAAAATCTCTCTTTCTCCGGTTACATGATTGGTCACCGGCACCGGCTTCATACTTATCCTTGCGCCCAATTTTGTTTGCCAAAGGAGATGCGGTTGTTTACGATCTTTGCTCTTTTCGGTACTCAGAAACGATGTATTATACAAAATTCCTCCCTCATTTGACCATTGCATAGCCAAAGCCGTAAACACCGACAATGCCTCTTCCCGTGATTGCATATATTGCTTCCAATCTTTCTTAACAACAGCTTTATAATAAGGCATCATCATTTCTGTATTTGCAAAATAAGCCAGATTGTATTTAGCCGACAATTTGATTTTAATTTTCTTAAACCAATCGGTATCCCGGATAAAATTGCGATGTACATAGCTTCGGATAAAATCTCCGATTACTTTCTCTGAGGAACCGAATATCAGGTAATTGTCCTGTATCAATACATATTTAGCCGGTATTCCTTCGAAAAGATATCCCCAGAAAACAGCAGGCATATCTTCTTCCGGACAAGTGTAATACGTAAATGACTGTTCCCGGTCTACAGCATATTTATGTACATAACGATCCGGATGCACATTTGTCAGGCGAGCGTGGTTTCCGATTATTTTCTCGATCCACGTCTTGCACAAACCGCCGGATTTCAACTCTGCAATCACAATGCCCTCGTTCCTGCTCTCTCTTTCATTAAATGCCATATTGACAAGTACGAATTCGCCTTGCAAAAGCTCTTTCAACTCAGTCTCATAATCTTTCCCCAACAATTTCGTATATTCCTGCTTCCGTTTGCGAATTTGTTCTATTAAACCCGCATTGTACCGGTAATTGTCCAAGGCCGTGAGGTAAGCCTTAAAATCACTTAAATTCAATACAAAAAACGACGCTACATCCGCAGGAATTATTGCATCTATACCCGCTTCCCCCGGCTTTTGCCCCTCCAGCGTCTTCATAAAAGAAGCTTCCAGGCCGGCATAATCCATAAAACCATTCAGACCGATTCCATCTTCCTGCAATTCACCGTCCAAAGCTCCCCATCTAAAGCACGAAGCGATATCCAGGTGCGGAAATAATTTTTTCGTCTGTATAAACATCGGCAATAAATCGGCAAAACAAGAGGCATTCAGAAATACATTCAAACCGGCTGAAGCCGAAAAATACTTATTGATTTGCTGAAATTGTGCCTGTTGCTCAATCCCTTCACTCTTTTGCTCGAATTGTTTTAATGCATCCTCTATATACAATTCAGAATCAGATAATAAGACCATACCTTCTTCTACAGCATAAAAAATCTCTTCTTTTTCAGCCTGCAAACTGTATATTTTATAACGATCATATTTCCGGAATGTCCCTGCACTTTTTCCAAAATTCTTTTGCAAAAAATCGACGATATCACTCCCGGAAAGAACATTTTTATTATCCATGACAAACAAAGACACCAACTTATCTTTGCCTTCGGTTCTGAGGGCCATAACTTTAGATGTGGAAGAAATCAAATCACTGTTGTTCAATGCATAAGCAGCCTTGTACAGCAATAATTTTTCCAATTCCTGTATATCGGAAGCAAAAGCTGTCTTAATTTTGGATGACAGAGCAACTCCCGGGTTGATATTTATCACTAACGCGGAATTGCAAGGGATGAATGAATCTTTGCTGTTATTTTGCAATTCGCCACGCTTATTAATATACCAAAGGGCATAAACAATCACGCCCCCGAACAATATTGCAAGTAACACCAACCAAAACCCCTTCTTCATAAATAGTACGTATTTAAACAGCAAATTTAAAAAATTATCGGGAAAAACAGAAGTAAAGAAGGGATATCCTGATAATCAACTACGGGACTTCGAAGATTTTTAGTAATATTGCAGCGTTACGAAAAAGCGAATGGGCACTCAAAGATAAAATAAAGCCTGATCAAAGGTATATGTAAGTAATTGTTCAAAATCAACTACATATTTCAATACTTTAAGCATCTGTACTCTAAGAGCCCACGAAAATATCAAATAAGTCAACGGACTTACAAATTAAAACCGACATGGATCAAAAAGAACTTTTACATTTATTGACCTGCCAGGGAGAAGAGGAGCAACAACTATATACCCGTGCCGCAGCACAACGCAATCAGGCTATCGGCAACGGAGTACACCTCAGAGGGTTGATCGAAATATCGAATATTTGCCGGAAAAACTGTTTATATTGCGGTATCCGCCACTCTAACCCGAATGTAAACCGATACGAACTAACCGATGAAGAAATTCTGGAGGCAGCCCGTTTCGCCTGGCAACACAATTACGGTTCAGTCGTTTTGCAAGGCGGGGAACGAACGGACAAAACCTATGTCAACCGGATCACCCGGCTCTTACAAGAAATAAAACGTCTCAGCAATAATCAACTCGGCATCACGCTTTCTCTGGGAGAACAAGATAAAGCTACCTACCAACGTTGGTTCGAAGCAGGAGCGCATCGTTATCTCTTACGTATCGAAACATCCAACTCTCAACTTTACCGTAAAATCCATCCGGCGGATTCTTTACACAATTTTGCTACCCGCCTCCAATGCCTCGAATATTTGCAGGAATGCGGCTACCAAACCGGAAGCGGTGTAATGATCGGACTTCCTTTCCAAACAACAGAAGATCTGGTCAATGATTTATTATTTTTAAAGTCTATCGATATCGACATGGTCGGAATGGGACCTTATCTGGAACATCAAGACACACCGCTTTATTCAAACCGGGAAGTTCTACTACCGATATCAGAGCGATTACGTCTTAGCTTACACATGGTCGCTGCTTTAAGGCTTATGATTCCGGATATAAATATCGCTGCAACAACGGCCTTACAAGCCATCGACTCTCTGGGCAGAGAAAAGGCTTTAGCTGCGGGAGCCAACGTTATCATGCCCAATATAACCCCGGAAAGCAACCGGAAAAATTACAAGCTCTATTCCAACAAACCGTTTTCGGATGAAGGTGCAGAAGAAATATTACGGCAACTGATTGAAAGTTGTGCTTCTTACGGATGCCGTGTTAATCTCGGCGAATGGGGAGATTCAAGACACTGGCATACTAAAAACCGGAAATAATTATAATATAACCGGCTGTTTTTATTGTAAATCATCTGACAAACCGATGCGTTGTCAGACTTATTTATGGTAAAGCTGTAAATCAAAAGCCGATGATCAAGTAGCAGGCAACATAGAGCGGAAAGGTTCGAAGGCAGCAAGAATGACCAAACCGCCTAATATCGTAATAATAATTCCGGAAACCCGGTTAATTGTAACCAATACTCTCAATTTAAACTTTTTCCGGAAAACATTCACGATTGTGGAAAGTGTATACCACCACGCACTTCCTCCTAACAATACACCGATCAGCAACATGATCTCTGTTGAAAAGGTCGGCGTTTCTCCCAATACAGATGTTCCTGCAAAAACAGCCATAAAAACGACTACTGTAACCGGATTTGATACGGTTAAAAAGAACAGGGACAAAAAATCTCCCAACAATCCTTTTTTCGTTACTCTACGACGGGCTTTTATCTGTTTCAGAGGATTGGCAAAATAGATATTCAATCCCATAATAAGCAAAAATATCCCCCCTACAATCTGCAGAATTACTTCATGAGTTTTGATTGTATTAATCACAAACCCCAAACCAAAAGCAGCGACGGTCGCATAAAAGAGATCCGCACAAGCAGCTCCCATTCCGGCGATAAAACCCGATAAGGCCCCCTTGTGTAATGTTTTCTGAATAATCAAGACACCCATAGGACCCAACGGAACCGAAACCATCAGTCCAATCAGCATCCCTCTGAAAATATATACGACATCATACATACGGTCCTAATTTTAACTCATTATAATTCTACATTATCGGATGAAAAACGACTTAAAATCGTATCATCATTTATCTCTTTCGATAAAGATTCGATCGTATTCATCGGTACGTCGAACAAATCCAAAATCAATAAGCCATCTAAACACATATTAAATTTCGGATCGATATTAAAACCGACAATACGGGCATTCAGCGAAATATATTTCTTTAACAAAATCGGCAATTTATCGCTGGAAGGCTCTATATCGCCGATCATCTTATCCAAAACGGTGATATTGTTCTGAGAAGCATCCAACATGACATCCACATCCGGATCCTTTGTCTCCACCCGGTATTTACAACGAGGAGAGATATAGCGTGCCAATTCATTGTTATAATGATTCCGGATAATAAATTTCATGATCAATTCTTTCGAAACGTCCGTATATTTCCCACTAATTGTTACAGGACCTATTAAGTAACGGTATTCCGGATTTTTAATCAGAAAATATAAAATTCCTTTCCATAACAAAAACAAAGGTAAGGGTCTACGCTGATAGTCTTCAACAATAAAGGAACGTCCTAATTCTATCGACTCGTATAATACCGGTAACATCGCTTTTTTTATTTTAAAAAGCGTATTGATATAAAATCCTTTAATTCCATAACGATCGATAATTTCTTTGCCTTTACCCACCCGGTAAGCACCGACAATTTTATCCGCATCATTATCCCATATAAACAAATGAAAATAATAAAGATCAAACTCATCCAGATCGATACTCCGGTTTGTACCCTCTCCCACTGCGCGGAAAGTAACTTCCCGAAGACGTCCTATTTCGTTTAAGATATTGGGGATTTTTATCGAAGGCGCACAATATACACTATAATTTTTCATATTGAACAGAAGATAATCTTCTGCAATATCCTGTATTTCCTTTTTCAGTACAGCGACTTCCGCAGCAACAGCTATCGGCTCCGCTTTCGGCTCCGCTTTCGGAGACTTCAAGAAAAAATCTTTCACTTCCAAAGAAGAACCCAACAAATAGGTTTTAGCCCGCAAAAATTTACCGTATTGTACAATATCCGTAAAAGAATTCTGGGTTTCCACAGTAATCGGATTTCCGATTCTCAATTTTATAATCCGATTCTTTTTATTCAGCAACTCAGAAGGCAGCTTCACAGTTCTCAACATGGGATGAATCAAGCCCAGCATATGGAACAGCAAACTGTTAGAGCCTTTAAAATAAATAGGGATAACGGGTACATTCGCCTTCTTTATCAGTTTCAATACGGAAGGCCCCCATTCTTTATCTTCAACATTATTTGAATCAGCCTGATAGGCAGACACTTCTCCGGCAGGAAACAAACCCAAAGGTTTTCCTTCTGACAGGTGCCGCAAGGCTTCCTTTATTCCTCCGGTACTCGATATACTCTTGCGATTTTCAAAAGGATTAACCCCCAAAAAGTAATCTTTAATCGGTACTATTTTCTTTAATAAGAAATTAGCCATCACTTTATAATCCGGCCGTACCTTACTCAACAATTTAATCAGAATAATACCGTCAAGCCCACCGAAAGGATGATTGGAAATTGTAATAAAGGCTCCGTCTGCAGGTATTTTCTGAAAATCTTCTTCATTAATTTCAATCGTTACCCCCAGAGCCTCAATCAACCGATCCAGAAATGCATTCGGATCTTCATCATATACATCTGAATATAATTTATTTATTTTATTCAACCGCATGATGTACATTACCATGCGAGCGACTAAACTTCCCCCGAACCGGTTCAACCCATCAGATGCCTTCAATAAATCACTCGTTTCAATTAAATTCATAGCATTGTTCTTAATGTCTCCATACCCGACCGATCCTATTCTCTCACTTAATAATCATTTCTTTCACCACGTTTTCGCCTAATCGTGTATTTAATGCTGCGATTACCCCTTCTTTTACCATCATAATTTCATTCCGAACGACAGCAGAAGTAAACGATACAAACAACTTGCCCTCCGTCATATAAATATTTTTTGTCCGGGAGGCAATCATTCCACCGACGACTTCCGGCCAGATTTCCGACACTTCATACTCTTTGAGCTTACTTTCCAAGCCCAATTGCTTCAACACCTGGCCGACCAATTCATCCAATTTTTGCGTTTTTCCCTGACTTATCATAGTCTGTTATCTGGTTTTGCAAATATAACACTAATCTTCCCCGAACCTCTTAGTTATCTGCAAAATTAACAAATATCCCGTCTTCTACCCGGAATAAAGAGTAATCTTTATGCTGGGACATTAACATTTTATCGACATGGCCGCGATTGGTATCTGTAATAAATACCTGTCCGAAAATATCTCCTCCGACAAGATGAATAATCTGCTGCACCCGTCCGGCATCCAGTTTATCAAAAATATCATCCAACAAAAGCAATGGCTTAACCCCGCTTATACGATATAACCATACATACTGCGCCAGTTTCAAGGCAATCAAAAATGTCTTTTTCTGCCCCTGCGACCCTATTTTTTTTACATCGTATCCGTCGATTTTCATCGTCAGATCATCGCGATGAATTCCAACCGTCGTATACCCCAATACAGCATCCCGCGCCAGGTTTTCCCGCAATGCCTCACAGACATTCTCCACCTTAACGGAACTATTGTATTCAAGAACTACTTTTTCTTTTCCCGAAGAGATCAACTCGTAATATTGTTGAAAGACGACTTTAAATTCATCCAGGAACTGCCGTCTTTTTTTCAGAATTTCTTCTCCATGATCCGCCAATTGTTCATCCCAGATTTCTATGACGTCTGCCTCCGGAATTTTGCCTGCCGTGTTTTTCAGAAGCATATTCCGTTGCATCAATGCTTTATTATAACGGATCAGCCGGTACATATAATCCCGGTCACATTGACTGATGATCCCGTCAATTAACCGCCGTCTTCCTTCGCTGCCCCCTTCAATCAAAGCAACATCTTCCGGAGAAATCATCACCAAAGGCAACAACCCGATATGTTCCGATAACTTGTCATATATCTTCTGATTTTTTCTAAACACCTTCTTTTGTCCCCGCTTTACCCCACAATAAATATCAATATCCTCACCTTCCTGGCGTTCGTATTTGCCCTGTAAAACAAAAAAAGGCTCCCCGTGCCGGATATTCTGGGAATCCGATACATTAAAAAAGCTTTTGCACATAGACAACTGGTAGATAGCATCCAACACATTGGTCTTACCGACACCATTGTTACCTATGAAACAATTGAAACCGGAACAGAAAGCCAAAGTAGCTTCTCCGATATTTTTAAAATTGACGATATTTAATTCTTTTAAGGTCATAGACCTCCTGCTTCTATTTGATATTCAAAAAGCTACAATCATATTCTCAGGAATCAACGAAAAGAAAAAACACTTTTGAAATCCCCTTCCGCTGCAAAGATATAAAAAACACACGGCTAACATCCTGTATATATAAGAAGAAAAACAAAAATAAATTCAATTTTTCATTTTCTGTTTTGAATTAAAAAACTACTTTTGCACGTTATAAATAAGTTAATCAAATCTGAAGGATTGCGAATTTTGCTAGATTCCGAATCCCATAACGGTAAATAGAATAATCATGTCAAAACAGAAGAAACACGAAGACAAGTTCGAGAACATTGAAGAGGCGTTAACCCGAGGAGAGCAATTTATCGAATCAAACCAAAAAGTACTGATTAATGCAGTCGTGGTGATACTCGTCCTCATAGCAGCTTTTTTAGGGTATAATAAATTTATCAAACATCCTCGTATAGAAGATGCTTCGAAACAAATATTCGGAGCTCAAAATTATTTCGAGAAAGATTCTTTCAACCTGGCTTTAAACGGGGACGGCAATGTAATTGGCTTTCTGGAAATTGCAGACAATTACGGCTCTACTCCTGCCGGTAATTTAGCCAAATATTATGCAGGTCTTTCCTATTTATATACCGGAGACTACAACAATGCCATCAAATATCTGGAGAAATTTTCTTCCGATGACTTGTTATTATCCAATATGGCCATTGCCAATATCGGAGATGCATACATGCAACTCGGTAATTATAAGAAAGCGGCAGAATACTATAAAAAAGCGACAGCTTCCAAAGTCAATGATTTTTCAACACCGATTTTCCTGATGAAAAATGCATTGGCATACGAAAAAGCGGAAGACTACGCTTCTGCTCTGAAAATTTACGAGCAGATAGAAAAAGAGTTTCCCAATGCACCGGAATCCCGGGATATTGAAAAATACATTACAAAAGCGCAAATGAATCTTAAAAAATAAGACATCACCTAAAAAAAAGCCCCGTTTGGGGCTTTTTTTTTGGCTTATATGTTAGCTTTGTGCAAAATATGTGTCAAACATGAAAAGATATTTCTCTGTGTTATTGATGTTGCTCTGCGCACATCTTCTTTCTGCCCAGTCCCTCGTTATTAACGGTTACATTGTCATCGACGATGACAGTTCCGAAGGAGCCCGCATTACCATACATAAAAACAACGAGAAACTCGAGGAAAAAAATATTTCCAAAAAAGGCAAATTCGACCTTAAATTCGGTTGGGACGCCGATTATAAACTATCTTTTGAAAAACCGGGATATATCACGAAAATTGTCAGCATCAACACGGATGTTCCACCCGAAATCGTAGAAACCAACCCGAATTTTCCACCTGTAAAACTAATCATCAATCTATTGCCTCAGGTAGAAGGAGTCGATCTGAGTATCTTTGAACAACCGATCGCTATATTATCCTACAATCACGAATTGGACGATTTCATCTTTGACAAGGAATATTCTTCCAAGATAAAGGATAAAATTGCACAGACAGAACAAAAGGTGCGGACAGAACTTGCCCAACGCGGAGCGGCTGCCCGGGAAAAGGAACGTCTGTTTGCCGAGTGGTGTAACAAAGGTCAGGCACATTTCGCCGCCCAAAAATGGCAGGATGCAATCGAGGCCTGGAGCGAAGCACTGAAAATAAAAACAGATGCGCAGGAAGTAAAGGAAAAAATCGAGATCGCCCGAAAAGAAAGCGAATTGGAAGCCGCCCGAAAAGCCGTCGAAGCACAAAACGAACGCAATTACCAATTGTTAATCAGTAGTGCGGACAGCCTGTTCCGACTACAAAACTACAACCCGGCCCGGGAAAAATATGTAGCCGCCCGCACAATCAAGAGTGCAGAATCTTATCCGATCCGGCAAATCGAAGAAATCGACAAATTATTAACCCAACTGGCCCAGGCGGAAAAAGCCGCTGCCGAACAAAAAGCATTACAGGAAAAATACAAAGGACTTATTGCAACAGCGGACCTGTCTATGCAACAAAAAAATTATGACGAAGCCGAATTAAAATACAAGGAAGCCCTGGCCTTGAATTTTGAAAAAGAATACCCGGAGAATCAATTAAAAAGTATAGCGGAAATACGGAAACAAGAGGCAGAGCAACAACGAATCGAAACAGAACTCAACAACAAATACGGCAAAATCATCGCCGAGGCCGACAATCATTTTGCCAGTAAGACATATGACAAAGCACTGGAAGGATACCGGCAAGCCGGTCTGATAAAGCCGGCGGAAGCCTACCCCAAAGAAATGATTACCAAGACAGAAAATGCTATCGCATTACAAGAGCAGCAAATAGCTGCAGAAGCCGAGAAACGTCGTCAGGAAGAGCAAAGGAAAGCCGCATTAATGGACAAATACAATAAAATTATTACTGACGCAGACGCAGCATTTAAAAGCGAAAACTATGCCATTGCACGTACGAGATATACAGAAGCGGTACAGCTCAATACCGGCTTAAGCTACCCGCAGGACCAGATAAAAGCGATCGACGGTATTGTCAATTCGACAAAATACCAGCAGAAGCTGACAGAATACAAGAAAAATAAAGAAATGGCGGAAAAAGCTGCTGCCGCCAAAAATTATGCTTCCGCTAAATTTTATTATCAAAAAGCCAGAGATATTTTGCCTATCGACAAAGACGATATTGAAAAACACATCGCCGAAATCGATCAGCTTATTGAAGCCGAACGTCTGGCTACGATCGAAAAAGAATACAAAAAGCAGATCGAAAAGGCTGATCAGGCATATAAAGACAAGTCGTATGCCATCGCCAAATTTTATTACCAAAAAGCTTTAGAGGTAAAAGAAAACGATCAATATGCCAAAGAACGTCTGGCAGAAGTGGAGAAAAACATCGGAGAAAGAACTGAAAAGACATTAGAACTATAAAAAGAAATAAACATGAAAACAATATACTGTTTATTCATTTTTGTATTGATTTCAATTCTCAGTGAAGCCCAATATTATCGTCGTGACGGTGGCTTCCGCCTGGGAGTAAATGCCCAGTATACCTACCCGCTTGGGGATTTCAGCGACGTAGCGAAAAACGGGTTCGGAGGCAATATATCCGGGAAATATCTCATCAACGATGTGATCGGTATCGGTTTTGAAACAGGCTACCACGCTTTCAAGCAAAGCGATAAAATGGATGTCCAATCAGCCAATCAAACGCACGAGACAAAATACAGGCTGATTCCGGTATTGGTGGAGGGGACTTTTTATATTCCGACCTGGGACCGTACGCTATTACCTTATTTAGGCGTACATTTCGGTGCATACATTACCAATATCAACATAAAGCAAAGCGATATTTACAGCCCTGAAAACAATGCAAAAGAAAACTTGTGGCGTTTTTCTCCGGGAGTCGGTGCACATATCGGCCTTTTAATCGAACTTTCCGAATACGTTGATCTGGATATAAAGATCCGGGGAGATTATGTACCGAAGATCAAAGAGGATTACGACCGGGACGAGTTAGGTAATAAAGGATATATCGGATTTAACAAAATGCTGAATATCGGAGGAAACATCGGATTACTATATAAATTCTAAAAACGGTCCCTGCTTCCTACCGGTACATCTCCGGTAAAATGAATTAAACGTCAAAATAAAAAAGTGCAAATGTTTCGACATTTGCACTTTTTTATAGTATAATCTTCAGTCACATTTGTTATTTCACTTCCCAGGTATCTCCGCTATTTAACAAATCATCCATGCAACGGATTTTAGAAATCTTTTTCACCTCTTCGATTTGTTGATCAAGAGCTTCATCATAAGTATGAGCCTCTACATCGCGGATAACTCCAAGAGCTACGGGAAATTCGGGAGCCTTCATATTCACCAGCATCCAGTGTAAGAACGGATTCGGATTATGGGCATCATGTACCAATATATCCTTTTCAGTTATACCGTCTTTACCGATCTCAACCACCTTCAATTCTCCGCTTTTAGCCAGCACTAAACCTTTGTCTTTATTTTTACCGAAAATCATCGGCTCACCGTGACGCAGGACAATCTGACGATCTTCTCTCAGCTCCTTATCGGTTATTGCACTATGGGCTCCGTCAGCAAAGATGACACAATTTTGCAATACTTCCACAACAGATGTTCCACGGTGCTTTACAGCTTCATCCAATATTTGCGTTGTCAGATTAACACTCGTATCTATCGACCGGGCAAAGAATTTTCCCTGTGCACCGATGCAAAGTTCTCCCGGATTAAAAGGATGTTCTATCGTTCCGTAAGGAGAGGTTTTTGTTTTTGTCCCCAGTTTTGTGGTAGGAGAATACTGACCTTTTGTCAAACCGTAAATTTCATTATTAAACAAAAGGATTGTAATATCTACGTTTCTCCGGATAGCATGGATAAAATGGTTTCCTCCGATAGCCAAAGCATCACCGTCACCCGATATTTGTAAAATATTCAGTTTCCGGTTCGCATTTTTAGCACCGCAGGCAATAGCTGCCGCACGTCCGTGAATCGTATGAAAACCGTAAGTGTTCATATAATACGGGAAACGGGAAGAACAACCGATACCAGATATTACAGCCCATGACTCCTTCGGATAGCCGAGTTCTGCCATCGCTTTTTGCACGGAATTTATGATACCGTGATCACCGCAACCGGGACACCATCTTATTTCCTGGTCACTTTTAAAATCTTTGGGAGTATATTTTAATTCGTCCATTTCAATCTTTGATTTTTAATTTTTGATGCCAAGCTTGGAATGCATGCAATCAATAATCGTAAATTTTTAATCTATTAGCTTTTCTCAAATTAATTTACCGATCTGCTCTTTCAGTTCTACCACCGTAAAAGGCAAACCCGCCACTTTATTGACTTGCAAATAATTGAACTGCGGGAATTTACTTCTCAAATATTTAGCGAACTGTCCGAGATTCAATTCACATACCACAATTTTCTTATAACGGGAAAATACATCGGCTGTATTTTTAGGCAACGGATTGATATAATTGAAATGAGCCAGACTGACATCTTTACCTTCAGCACGCATTTCCTTAACAGCCGAATACAAGTGACCGTAAGTACCGCCCCATCCTACTACCAACAGTTCGCCGCCCTCTGCATTTCCGTATACTTCCTGATTCGGAATATCATTGGCAATACGTTCTACCTTTTCTTCTCTCAAATCCGTCATAACCTGATGGTTCTCCGGAACATAACTGATCGTACCGGTAATATTCATTTTTTCCAAACCACCGATCCGATGCTCCAGTCCTTTCGTTCCGGGCAATGCCCAAGTTCTGGCCAATGTCTCCGGATCACGGGCATACGGCTTATAATCATCTCCTTCTTTCGCCAAACGTAATTTTATTTCCGGTAATTCAGACATCGAAGGTATCAACCAGGGTTGAGCTCCGTTTGCCAGAAATCCGTCTGTCAGCAATACAACCGGTGTCATGTGTTCCAAAGCTATTTTACCGGCGATAAAAGCATAGTCAAAACAATTGGCAGAAGTACTGGCTGCAATCACGGGCATCGGAGACTCTCCGTTGCGTCCGTATAAAGCCTGTAACAAGTCAGATTGCTCCGTTTTCGTAGGCAATCCGGTTGAAGGACCTCCGCGTTGAACGTCTACTATAACCAAAGGTAGCTCTGCCATGACAGCCAGACCACAAGCTTCGGATTTCAATGCCAGACCGGGACCGGAGGTTGTTGTACAAGCGAAATTACCAGCATAGCTGGCACCGATTGCCGTACAGATTCCTCCAATTTCATCTTCTGCCTGGTAAGTTTTCGCTCCCAGATCCCGACGTAAAGCCAGTTCATGCAATATATCCGTAGCCGGAGTAATCGGATAAGAACCGCAGAACAGAGGCAAACCTGCTTTTTCAGCAGCAGCCAGCAATCCCCAAGCCGTAGCTTTATTCCCCGTAATCGTCCGGTATTTCCCTTTTTCAATAGTAGCCGGAGCCACTTTAAAATGAGTTGCCAAAGCATGCACATTCGCTGCGTAATTATAACCGGCTCTCAACACAAGTTTATTAGCAGAAGCAATCGCAGGCTTTTTACCGAATTTAATATCAAAAAATGCTTCGGTATGTTCAACAGATTCCTCAAACATCCAATAAATCATTCCCAAGGCAAACATATTTTTACACCGGAGAATAGACTTTTGATCCAAACCCGTCTCCTTCAAAGCCTCAACCGTAAGCTCACTTACTTTCACCGGTATCAGGTTAAAGTCCGCCAACGACCCGTCTTCCAATGGATTAGACGTATATCCGGCTCTTTCAATATGCTTTTCTGTAAAAGCATCGATATCCAGAATAATGGTAGCTGCTTTTTTCACCCACCGTAAATTAGCTTTCAAAGCAGCCGGATTCATGGCAACAAGCACATCGGCGTAATCTCCCGGCGTAGTAATATGCTCTTCCCCGATGTGTACCTGAAAACCGGAGACACCCCCGACAGTACCTTGCGGCGCTCTGATTTCCGCCGGATAGTCCGGAAACGTTGCCACATCATTTCCAAATAAAGCAGCCGTATCCGAAAATTGCTGCCCTGTTAATTGCATCCCATCTCCCGAGTCTCCGGAAAAACGGATGACAACATCGTGTTTCTCGATAACTTTTGTCTCTTGACTCATGATTGAAAAGTAAGTTTGATATTTTAAATAATTTTAATGCTTTGATAGCTTATTTTATGTTGTAAAACATGGTAAAGGTAGCGAATCGTAAATACTAAACAAGTTTAATATGAACTATTTTTCCGCACGGATATCACATTGACTATCAACACAAAAACAGCTAAAAAGTCTCATTTACGAGGGGTATAAAATGGACCGGTTCTAAAGAAGGTAAAGAAAAAACGACTTTTTTTCAGTATTTTCCGCTTACGTTTGCGTAATTATCAGCAAAAAAGGAATTTTAGTTACAATCTATAACCTGAAATCTTTTCGATTTTTTGAATCGAAATAATATTATTTACGATATACAATTTAAAATGGAGTCATTATCTTTAAACAATTCTAATAAAATACATACTCATGGCCCGCTTCCTAAAAAACAAACAAAAATCGAAAGGTACAGCCCCCGGTTCTCTGATCTTTATCGGACGGCAAAAAATGGAGGACATAAAAATCAGGGTAGTACAATACAATAAAGATGAATTAAAAATCCTGCATCCGGATTTTTTTTCAGATATAAAGTCTTACCTGTCTGATGACCATATAACCTGGATATCGCTTTATGGGCTGCATAATACGGAATATATCAAAAACATGGGAGAAATTT
>NZ_DOED01000023.1:103430-125249 GCF_003524185.1 Culturomica sp. | reverse complement strand
CCAGATTCCACCTCTTATTCTGGAAGATATATTAAACACAGACGAACGTCCTAAATTTGATGAAGACAATCAACATATTTTTATCATATTAAAATCACTGTTTTTTCATTCTGACCTCAATAAAGCCCAAATCGATCAGGTTTCCATCATTGTAGGAACAAATTACGTGATTACAATTCAGGAAACGGATTCTCCTTATTTTGCAGATATCGACAAACGACTGGAGTCAGGAACATCCAAAATCCGTTCTTACACACCCGACTACTTATGTTATGCATTACTTGATACTCTTGTAGACAGCTATATTCTGAATATAGAGAAATTAGGTACACACATCGAAGCCCAGGAAAAAGACCTGCTGACCTCCAATAAACAACTTATTGAAAACATCTACCATTACAAGACCGAACTTTCGTTTATCCGAAAAAACGTGAGGCCGGTCAAAGAAGTCATCACTCGTTTTATAACATCCGAATCCGATCTAATAAATAGCCACACATTCAACTATCTAAAAGATTTGGAAAATCTTATCACTCAGGCGCTCGAAGCCATCGAAATTTACTATGCAATGGTCAACGACCAACACAATATTTACAATACAAACACCAGTAATAGTGTAAACGACGTTATGAAAGTTCTGACGATATTTTCGGCTATATTCATTCCTTTGACCTTTATCGTCGGCGTATATGGGATGAACTTCAACTATATTCCGGAACTACAACATCATTCAGCCTACTTCATCCTATGGGGTGTCATGATTATAATTGCCATTTTTATGCTATTGTTTTTTAAGAAAAAAAAATGGTTATAAAAAGGGCAGGAAGCAGCAGGTGTGATTGTGTGTGTTATTAGGAAAGAATGCCACTCCCAAGCCCTTTTACGATCAATGACTATATCCTGAAAGTAGGTTATATTCCAACCTTTACTTTCTTTAACAGGAAACCGACGTTTTCTCCGTAATTGACAGAATAGCAATTCTCCTACCTGCGATTAACAAAAAACGTGGACCTGCTGTTTCATTTATAGTGGGGCTCCGCCAGGTGCCTAAACACAAATGAGTACAACACAGTCCACGCACAATGCGAAACTGTATTTATTCCTGTGTTTATTGAAATCTGGCGGATTTCACTATCAGAATAAATGCAAATATCTATTATATGGGACGTTTATAATTCCAAGTCATCCCTTGATTGCAAAGGTAAATTAAAAAGTGAAAAGGACGATCAAGAAGCCGGTATTTTTAAAAATAAAAAACAAATCACAAAAAAAGCTTGCCGGAACAGACTCTTTACTATTCCAAACAAGCCTTTTTATGATCCGGCTGAAAAAGTCAGCCGGTCATTTATCTTGAAAATTTTCTTCCGTGGAATACGGCATTTTTTCCTAACTGCTCTTCAATCCGAAGCAACTGATTGTATTTAGCCATACGATCCGAACGGCTCAGAGAACCCGTCTTGATCTGACCTGAATTCGTCGCGACAGCTATATCTGCAATCGTAGCATCTTCAGTTTCTCCCGAACGATGGGACGTTACAGTAGTATAACCAGCACGGTGAGCCATTTCAATAGCGTCCAGGGTCTCTGTCAATGTTCCGATTTGGTTGACTTTGATCAGGATGGAATTAGCACATCCCAATTCAATACCTTTCTGCAAATACTCGACATTCGTTACGAACAAATCATCTCCTACCAACTGGCAACGGTCTCCGATCTTTGCCGTCAACATCTCCCAACCGTCCCAGTCATTCTCAGACATGCCGTCCTCTATCGAATCAATCGGATATTTAGAAATCAATTCTTCCAGATAAAGTACCTGTTCGGCCGAAGTACGTTTTGCTCCTTGCGGCCCCTCAAATTTCGTATAATCATACAGGCCTTCTTTATAAAACTCCGAAGCAGCACAGTCCAACCCGATCATCACATCCTTTCCGGGTTTATAGCCGGCCTTCTCTATAGCCTTTACAATCGAATCCAAAGCATCTTCGGTTCCGGCGAGAGAAGGGGCGAATCCGCCTTCATCCCCGACCGCCGTACTCAAACCGCGGTCATGCAATACTTTCTTTAAAGTATGGAATATTTCTGCCCCCATCCGTAAAGCTTCTTTAAAACAACAAGCTCCTACCGGACGGATCATAAATTCCTGAAAAGCAATCGGAGCATCCGAATGCGAACCTCCATTGATAATATTCATCATCGGCACAGGCAAAACTTTGGCATTACAGCCTCCGATATACCGATACAAAGGAATCTCCAGGTAATTTGCTGCAGCTTTTGCACAAGCCAGAGATACCCCTAACATAGCATTAGCTCCCAAATTACACTTTGTCTTCGTACCGTCCAATTCGATCAAAAGCCGGTCTATTGCGACCTGATCCATTACATCCATCCCCAACAAGGCATCCGAAATAACGGTATTGATATTTTCAACGGCTTTTAAAACTCCTTTTCCCATATACCGGGACTTATCCCCATCCCTCAATTCCAAAGCTTCATTTTCACCGGTAGAAGCACCCGAAGGTACTGCAGCCCGTCCCATTACCCCGGATTCTAAAACAACGTCTACCTCAACGGTTGGGTTTCCCCGGGAATCCAATATTTCTCTCCCGATAATTTCAACAATATGTGTCATAATTTTCTGATTTTTTTTATTAAACGTAGAATTTCAGGGACAAGTTACGACAAAACAATCAAAAAACGAAAAGCAAAAGGGGACAAATTAAGCCGTATCTATAAATAGAATCAATTAATAGAAGATATCTATAATTATTCAGATAAAAATAAAAAAAACCGTCTTGCCGGTTGGCAAGACGGTTTCTACATTATCACGGGTAAGCTTATTCTGCTTTCGGAGCCTCTTCTACTGCAGGAGCAGCAGCTTCTTCAGCCTTCGGAGCTTCTTCAACCACCGGTTTCTCAGCAGTTTCAGCAGCTTTCTTGGCACCGGAAGAACGACGACGACGTGTAGCAGTCTTCTTCACTTCCTGTTTAACTTCAGTGTATGTGGCATTGAAATCCACTAATTCAATGATACAGGTCTCTGCATTATCACCGAGGCGATTACCGGTTCTCAGAACACGGGTATATCCGCCGGGACGATTTACAATTTTCGGAGCTACTTCTTTGAATAATTCAGTAACAGCTTCTTTCTGACCGAGGTAGCTGAAAACTACACGGCGAGAATGCATATTATCGTTCTTACTCTTGGTAATCAGGGGTTCTACATAGATTTTCAACGCTTTCGCCTTAGCAACAGTCGTAGAAATTCTTTTATGCAGAATCAGAGAAGCAGCCATGTTAGAAAGTAATGCTTTTCTATGAGCACTCGTTCTATTGAGATGATTAAATTTCTTACAATGTCTCATTTTCTTATTCCTTGTCTAATTTATACTTAGATACATCCATACCGAACTCAAGGTTATTGTTTTCGAGCAAGGCTTCCAACTCGGTCAGAGACTTCTTACCGAAATTACGGAATTTCAACAAATCATTCTTGTTGAATTTTACCAATTCACCCAAAGTTTCAACCTCGGCAGCTTTCAGGCAATTCAATGCACGTACGGAAAGATCCATATCCACAAGCTTGGTTTTCAGAAGTTGGCGCATATGCAAAACTTCTTCGTCAAACTCTTCGTTTCCATATTTATCTTCAGTTTCCAAGGTAATCTTTTCATCTGAGAACAACATGAAATGGTGAATCAGGATTTTCGCTGCTTCCTTCAAAGCATCGGTCGGATTAATAGAACCATCCGTTTCAATTTCCAGCAAAAGCCGTTCATAGTCGGTTTTACCTTCAACACGATAGTTCTCTATCTCATATTTCACATTTCTGATCGGGGTGTAAATTGCATCAATCGGAATAAATCCGGCTTCGGCATCTATCGGCATATTTTCTGTACTGGGCACATAACCGCGTCCTTTCTGGATTGTAATTTCCATTTGGAAATTAACGTTCGTATCCATGTTACAGATCACCAAGTCCGTATTTAAAACTTCGAAACCTGTCAGAAAACGGTTGATATCGCCTGCAGTAAAAGTTTCCTGCCCAGAAACAAGAACAGTCAGCTTCTCATCCTCCACATCCTCTACTTTTCTCTTAAACCGAACTTGCTTCAAATTCAGGATAATCTCGGTTACATCCTCGATCACTCCCGGGATGGTAGCAAACTCATGTTCAACGCCATGAATTTTAATACCGGTAATCGCAAACCCTTCCAACGAAGAGAGCAGAATTCTGCGTAGCGGATTACCTATTGTGATCCCATAACCAGGCTCCAGCGGACGAAATTCGAATTTTCCGAATTTGTCTGTAGACTCGAGCATGATTACTTTGTCCGGTTTCTGGAAAGCTAATATTGCCATAAATATTTTATTTATTACTTAGAATACAATTCTACGATTAACTGTTCTTTGATATTTTCCGGAATATCGCTTCTTTCCGGAACATTGAGTAATTTGCCGCTCATGGAAACGGCATCCCATTCCAACCATGAGAATTTGGTAACGCGGTTACTTCTCAAAGAGTCAGCAATCACTTCCAAAGCTTTGGATTTTTCCCGAACAGCTACAATATCACCCGGTTTAACAGAAGCAGAAGGAATATTACATACCTTTCCGTTCACTGTAATGTGACGGTGAGACACTAACTGACGGGCAGCAGCACGCGTCGGTGCAATACCTAACCGATATACCGTATTGTCCAGACGGCATTCGAGCAATTGAAGTAATACTTCACCGGTAATACCTCCACTACGTTCTGCTTTTTCAAATAAATTACGGAATTGTTTTTCCAATAAACCGTAAGTATATTTTGCTTTTTGTTTTTCTTTTAACTGAACACCGTATTCAGAAATTTTCTTCCGGCGGCGAGCTAAACCATGTTGCCCTGACGGATAGTTTCTCCGCTCCAGAGCCTTATCCGGGCCGTAAATCGGTTCTCCGAATTTTCTTGCTATTTTAGACTTAGGTCCTGTATATCTAGCCATTTCAATTTTAAATTTTAGATTTTAGATTTCAGATTGCAAACTACTTGCTATAAGTCGCAAGAATTAAAGATTTACAATTTAAAATTTAAAATACATTACACGTTATGTTTTACACTCTACGTTTTTTCGGAGGACGACATCCGTTATGCGGCAGTGGCGTAACGTCAACAATTTCCGATACTTCAATACCACTTGCGTGGATAGCACGAATAGCTGATTCCCGGCCATTACCCGGTCCTTTAACATATACTTTTGCCTTTCTCATTCCGAGATCGAATGCCACTTTTGCACAATCGGTAGCTGCCATTTGTGCGGCATACGGGGTGTTTTTCTTCGAACCTTTAAAACCCATTTTTCCAGCTGAAGACCAAGAAATCACCTGTCCTGTTTGGTTCGTGATGGAAATAATGATGTTATTAAAAGACGAATGAACGTGCGCTTGTCCAACGGCTTCTACTTTAACTAACCGTTTTCTGTTTGATGTAGACTTCTTTGCCATAATTCAATTCAATTATTTAGTCGCCTTTTTCTTGTTAGCAACAGTTTTCTTCTTACCCTTACGTGTACGGGCATTGTTCTTTGTACTCTGTCCTCTTACGGGCAGTCCGATACGATGACGGATTCCACGGTAGCAACCGATATCCATCAGTCGTTTGATGTTCATCTGAACGCTTGATCTCAACTCTCCTTCAACTTTGTACTCTGCATTAATCACTTTTCGTACAGCTGCGAGCTGATCGTCGTTCCAGTCTTTCACCTTAGTGTCAAAATCGATGCCGGCCTTACTCAGAATGGTCCGGGCACTACTTCTACCTATACCGAAAATATAGGTCAAGGCTATTTCACCTCTTTTGTTTGAGGGTAAATCTACACCTACGATTCTTGCCATAAATCTTTTAAAATTTTAGATTAATGAATCAACCCTGACGCATTTTAAACTTAGGGTTCTTTTTGTTAATGACGTACAAAACGCCTTTTCTTCTTACAATCTTGCAATCGTCATTACGTTTCTTAATGGACGCTCTTACCTTCATGGTTTTTCAATTTATTTTAGATTTCAGATTTAAAATCATCAGACACTTTCCCTGTCACAGGTGAAGGATCTACAATTTAAAATTTACAATTAAATCCTTAGTTTTTATATCTAAACGTGATCCTTCCTTTTGTCAGGTCGTACGGAGACATATCCACCCGAACCCGATCCCCGGGGAGTATCTTTATATAATGCATCCGCATTTTTCCGGATATATGAGCTGTAATAATATGCCCATTTTCTAGTTCAACACGAAACATTGCATTCGACAATGCTTCCGTTATTACTCCATCCTGCTCTATTGACGGCTGTTTTGCCATACTTTATTTTAATTTTAGATTTCAGATTTTAAATTGCTTTTCTCATCGGATGAGAAGAATTTACAATCTAAAATCTACAGTTTACAATCTGCTTAGTTCTTTCTCTACAAACTCAAACGAGGATAAGATATCTGCCCCGTGTTTTCCCACTGCTACTGTATGCTCGAAATGAGCAGACGGCATCCGGTCGCGGGTACGGACGGTCCAACCGTCGGAATCCTGAAAAACATAACGTTTTCCCAAATTAATCATCGGCTCTATAGCGATAACCATCCCCTCTGCCAACTTCACCCCCTGGCCTCTTCTTCCATAATTGGGCACCTGAGGTTCTTCGTGCATATCCCGTCCGACGCCATGCCCTACCAACTCCCGCACCACAGAGTAGCCGTTTTCTTCACAATAACTTTGAACGGCATAACCGATATCTCCGATACGCAGGCCGGCAATAGCCTTTTCAATTCCCTTATACAAAGCTTCCTTGGTAACCCGTAAAAGTTTGCGTACTTCTTCTTTCACTTCTCCTACTTCAAAGGTATAAGCACTATCTCCGTAGTATCCGTTCATCAAAGTTCCACAATCTATCGATACGACATCTCCCTCTTTTAAGAAACAATCTGCAGCCGGAATTCCATGAACGACCGCGTCGTTTACAGAAATACAAAGCGTATTCGGGAAACCACCGTATCCTAGAAAACCAGGGACAGCTCCATGATCCCGGATAAACTCCTCTGCAATACGGTCGAGTTCTAACGTTGAAATCCCCGGACGAATATGCTTAGCCATCTCGCCCAGAGTCTTTCCTACCAAAAGATTGCTTTCCCGAAGCAGCTCAATTTCTTCTGCGTTTTTCAAAAAAATCATGCCGCAAAATTACAAAAAAAATACCAACCCACAAATCCTCTGTTTAATTTGTAAATTTGAAAATTTGAAGACTTGAAAGAATAGTCCAAATCTTCAAATTTCCGAATCTTCAAATATTTTATCAGTAAGCAGCAGGACCTCCCGGTGTCTTACCTTTTATCCGTCCGGTCTTCATCAATCCGTCGTAATGACGCATCAACAAATGCGATTCGATCTGTTGCAAAGTATCCAATACGACACCTACCAGAATCAACAGGGAAGTACCGCCATAGAATTGAGCGAATTGATTATTAATTCCTGCGATTACAGCAAATGCGGGCAAAATAGCCACAATGCCCAGGAAGATAGATCCCGGTAATGTAATCCGGGACATAATCGTATCCAGGAATTCCATCGTTTTACGACCCGGTTTTACTCCCGGAATGAAACCACCGTTTTTCTTCATATCCTCGGACATTTGCATCGGATTAACAGTGATAGCCGTATAGAAATAGGTAAATGCAACAATCAAAACAAAGAACGTAAAATTATACCAGAATCCGGTAAAGTTAGAAAATGCAGCAGCAAACCCAGACATAGAATCAGCGGCAGCATAGTTCACAAAGGAAATCGGCAACAACATAATCGCCTGGGCGAAAATGATGGGCATTACACCGGCAGCATTGATCTTCAACGGAATATACTGACGTACACCTCCGTATTGCTTGTTTCCGACAACACGTTTTGCATACTGTACAGGTACTTTACGTGTACCTTGTACCAACATGATCGTACCGCAGAATACCAGGAACAAAACGACCAACTCCACCAATAAAGCGACCATACCACCCCCCTGCTGTGTTACTCTGGAAGAACCTTCAGCAACAAATGCAAAAGGCAAGCGGGCAATAATACCGATCATAATGATGATAGAAACACCGTTTCCAATACCTTTATCTGTAATCTTTTCACCCAGCCACAAAACAAACATTGAGCCGGCAGCCAGGATAAGAACAGAAGAAATTGTAAAGAAAGCCCCTTTCATCACAAATGCCCATTCCGGAATTTGTGCATGTAAGTTGGTAAGATACGCTGAACCTTGTAATACAAGAATAATCAAAGTCAGATAACGAGTAATTTGATTGATTTTACGCCGTCCACTCTCCCCTTCACGCTGCATTCGTTGAAAATAAGGTACTGCAATACCCAACAACTGAACAACAATAGAAGCAGAGATATAAGGCATAATACCCAATGCAAATACAGAAGCATTCGAAAACGCTCCTCCGGAAAACATATCCAACAAGCCGAGCACCCCGGTTGATGTCTGTGCTTTTAAGGCAGCAAGTCCGGCCGGATCGATACCCGGCAATACAACTTCTGTACCCAATCTATATACAGCGATCAGTCCCAAAGTCATGAGAATCCGGGTTCTCAGTTCTTCAATTTTCCAAATGTTCTTTAATGTATCAAATAACTTCATAAGTTCTTTCTTATTAATAGTTCATAAAGTTTATAAAGTTTGTAAAGTTTATAAAGTTAAAATCCACAACCTTATGAACTTTATGAACCTTATGAACTTTATAAACTCCGTTTTGTATTACAAAACGACTGCTGATCCGCCTGCTGCTTCAATGGCTTCTTTCGCTTTCTGAGAAAAAGCATCTGCTTTTACTTCCAGTTTAGCTTTCAGCACCCCGTCACCCAGGACCTTCAACAAATCATTTTTGGATATCAATCCAGCCTTAACCAGCAGATCCTTATCGATAGCAGTCAGATTATCTCTTTCTGCCAATTCCTGAAGCATGCTGACATTAATGGCTTTGAATTCAATCCTATTTATATTTTTAAAACCGAATTTCGGTACTCTTCTCTGCAAAGGCATCTGACCACCTTCAAAACCGATCTTGGTTTTGTAACCAGATCTTGATTTGGCACCTTTATGCCCTCTTGTAGAAGTACCTCCTTTTCCGGAACCTTGTCCGCGACCGATTCTCTTTTCGTGATGAGTGGATCCGCAGGCCGGTTTTAAGTTACTTAAATCCATTTTATCTTCGTTAAAATAGTTTGACAATTACTTTACTTCCTCCACTTTCACCAGGTGGGCCACTTTAGCGACCATTCCCAATATCTGCGGAGTAGCTTCATGCACAGCACTGCTGCTGATTTTATTCAATCCAAGTGCGGTTAAAGTGCCAACTTGACGTTTATCGCTACCGATTTTACTTTTTACCAATGTAACCTTAATCTTTGCCATAACTCTCATCAAATTAACCATTAAACACTTTATCCATGCTGACATTTCTCTGCCGGGCAACAGCACGCGCATCTCTCATTTCTTTCAATGCAGCAATTGTTGCTTTCACCAGGTTGTGCGGGTTCGATGAACCTTTACTTTTTGCCAGCACATCCCGAACACCGACACTTTCCAGAACGGCACGCATAGCACCTCCGGCCACAAGACCGGTACCGGAAGAAGCCGGTTTCATAAATACTTCGGCTCCGCCAAAACGAGCCACTTGCTCATGAGGAATCGTACCTTTTAAAACAGGCACTTTTATCAGATTTTTCTTAGCAGCTTCAACGCCTTTTGCAATAGCGGTAGTTACTTCATTGGCCTTTCCCAAGCCCCAGCCGACAATACCGTTTTCGTTTCCGACAACAACAATCGCAGCAAAGCTGAAGGTTCTACCTCCCTTAGTAACTTTAGTCACACGGTTAATAGCTACCAATCTGTCTTTCAATTCCAGGTCTGTATTATTTATTTTCTGTTCCATTCCTGCTTACTTTTAAAAATTAAGACCTCCGTTACGGGCAGCATCAGCCAAAGCTTTCACTCTTCCGTGGTATAAATAACCGTTTCTATCGAAAACGACATTTACAATTCCGGCAGTTTTTGCTTTTTCAGCAACAGCAGCACCAACATTGGCAGCTTGTTCCATTTTCGTTCCTTTTTTCTCGGCAATATCCTTACTCAATGAAGACACAGCTAAAATAGTTTTACCTGCGATATCGTCGATCAGCTGAACAGAAATCTGCGCATTTGAACGAAAAACGCTCATACGCGGTCTTTCAGCTGTTCCGGAGACAATCTTACGAATTCTCCTTTTTATTCTTAATCTTCTTTCTTCCTTAGTTAAAGCCATAACTTTTACTTACTTTAGGTGATTAAACTTTAGCTGATTTACCTGCTTTCCGGCGTACTTGTTCACCTACGAAGCGGATACCTTTACCCTTGTAAGGTTCCGGCTTACGGAATGAGCGGATTTTTGCAGCTACCTGACCGATTAATTGTTTATTACAACTTTCCAGTGTAATAATCGGGTTAGCACGTTTCTCTGTTACTGCAGATACTTTTACTTCTTCCGGCAACTGTAAGAAAATGGAGTGAGAATATCCCAGTCCCAATTCCAATACATTACCTTCAGCGTTTGCTCTGTAACCGACACCGACTAATTCCTGTTTAATCGTATAACCTTCAGAAACACCTACTACCATATTGTGAATCAAAGCACGATACAATCCATGCATTGATTTATGTTCCTTATCTTCAGTATGACGTGCTACATGCACATTGTTATCCTCTACTGTTACAGTAAGGTCTGTACTTACCTTCTGAGAAAGTTCTCCTTTCGGGCCCTTTACTGTGACGGTGTTATCCGGGCTTACGGCTACCGTAACCCCTTGTGGTATATGAATGGGTAATTTTCCTATTCGTGACATCTCTTCTTCTCTTTTAAATTAATACACATAACACAATACTTCACCGCCGACATTTTTCTGGCGAGCTTCTTTGTCAGTCATCAATCCCATAGAAGTAGACAAGATGGCTATACCCAAACCGTTCAATACACGAGGCATTTCCTCAACGTTGGTGTAGCGTCTTAAACCCGGTTTAGATACACGTACCAAAGACTTGATCGCTGATACTTTTGTTTCCGGGTTATATTTAAGAGCAATCTTGATATTGCTTTTAGCTCCGTCTTCTTCGAACTTGTAATTTAAAATATATCCTTTTTCTTTCAGGATTTTGGTCATTTCCCGTTTCATCTTAGAACCGGGAACATCTACTACTTTATGACCGGCACTTATCGCATTTCTCAAACGCGTAAGATAATCTGCTATTGGATCTGTCATCTTCGTTTCAATTTTTAATATTACCAACTAGCTTTTTTCACTCCCGGTATCAAACCTGCAGAAGCCATTTCACGGAACTGGATTCTACTGATACCAAATTGTCTCATGTAACCTTTCGGTCTGCCGGTCAACTTGCATCTGTTGTGCAAACGGATAGGATTGGAATTCTTCGGGAGAAGACTCAATCCGGCATAATCACCTTCCGCTTTTAATTTTGCTCGTTTTGCTGCGTACTTTTCTACCAATTTTGCACGCTTCACTTCACGAGCCTTCATTGATTCTTTTGCCATTTTCTCTGGTTTTAGTTCTTTTTAAATGGTAATCCAAATTCTCTCAGAAGAGCAAAACCTTCTTCGTCGGTATTAGCCGAAGTCACAAATGTTATATTCATACCCATGATTTTGTGTACGTTGTCGAGCACAATTTCAGGGAATATGATCTGCTCATCGAGACCTAATGTATAGTTGCCTCTTCCGTCCAGTTTACTGTTGATTCCTTTGAAGTCGCGGATACGCGGCAGAGCTGAAGTAATCAGTCTTTCCAGGAATTCATACATACGTTCTTGACGCAATGTAACCCGAACGCCGATCGGCATGCCTTTACGCAATTTAAAATTAGATACGTCTTTCACTGATTTACAGGTAACCGGTTTCTGTCCGGTAATCGCTGCAATTTCGTTCACCGAAAATTCAAGGATTTTCTTATCCTGGATCGAGGAACCTACGCCCTGATTGATTACTATCTTCTCCAACCGGGGTGCCTGCATAACTGACTTGTATCCGAACTCTTTCATCAAAGTCGGTACAATTTCTTCGTTATACTTTGTTTTTAAACTTGGTACGTATTTCATCTATTTAATCATTGTTTTGCTGTAATCGCACAGCGTTTGCACTTTGCGGCGGCAAAGCTACAAATTTAATTTTTAAGTTGCAAGCTACAGGTTAACAAGTTACAAGTTTCCATCTGCAAACCTGCAACCTGCACCTGTTCATGCCAACATTATTCTTATTTCAAGATTTCTCCTGATTTTTTAGCAAATCTAACCATGTTGCCTTTTTCGTCTTTCTTCCGTCCGATCTTGGTCGGTTTGCCGGTAGAAGGATCTACTACGTTCAGATTTGAAATATGAATCGGAGCTTCTTTCTTAATGATACCTCCCTGCGGATTTTTCGCATTCGGTTTCGTGTGTTTGCTTACCATATTGATGCCTTCGACAATTGCCCGTTCCTCTTCCGGCAGTACTTCGAGTACTTTACCCTGTTTCCCTTTGTCAACACCGGCATTTACGTAAACTAAATCACCTTTCTTTATATGAAACTTTCTGTTCATTACCTATAAAATTTTAGATTTTAGATTTTAGATTTCAGATTGATGAGCATAGAGCAATGTAATCATAAATCATAAATCTAAAACCGTAAATAATTAAAGAACTTCCGGGGCTAACGAAACAATTTTCGTATAACCTTCACGAACTTCACGGGCAACCGGTCCGAAAATACGGGTACCTCTCATTTCTCCGGCATTATTCAACAATACGCAAGCATTGTCATCAAAGCGGATATAAGAGCCGTCCGGACGACGATATTCCTTGGATGTACGCACAACGACTGCCTTACTAACCGTTCCTTTTTTCAAATCACCGCCAGGCAGTGCGCTTTTTACAGACACAACGATCTTATCGCCTACGCGTGCGTATCTTTTCCGGGTTCCTCCCAGAACGCGGATACAAAGCACCTCTTTAGCACCGCTGTTATCTGCTACTGTTAATCTACTTTCCTGTTGTATCATGATTACTTCGCTCTTTCAATGATTTCAACTAATCTCCATCTCTTCATTTTACTCAAGGGACGGGTTTCCATAATTCTCACTTTATCTCCGACGTTACATTCATTCTTTTCGTCGTGAGCGGTGAACTTCTTGGTCTTGCTTACGAATTTTCCGTAAATCGGGTGTTTTTCTTTAAAATGAACGGCAACCGTGATGGATTTTTCCATCTTATTGCTCACCACGAGACCGATACGTTCTTTTCTAAGATTTCTTTCTTCCATTACTTTACTTCTTTACCGTTAATTCTCTCTTACGTAATTCCGTCATCATGCGAGCAATATCCTTTCTCTTGGCACGAATCTGCATTGTGTTTTCGAGCGGGGTAATCGTATGATTCATGGTCATCTTATTGAGGGCAGCTTTTTCTGCAGCTACTTTTTCTTTAAGATCCTCTGTGGTCATTTCTATAACTTCTGAATTTTTCATCTTTCTGTCAAATTAATTTGGTTTAACAATCAACAGTCGGACGACTATTCGGCATAGTCACGTCTAACCACAAACTTCGTCGTAATAGGTAATTTCTGAGCAGCAAGACGCAAAGCTTCTTTTGCAATTGCATACGGCACACCGTCTGCTTCGAAAAGAATACGTCCCGGAGTAACCGGAGCTACGAAACCTTCGGGAGAACCTTTACCTTTACCCATACGCACTTCAGCAGGCTTTTTGGTAATAGGTTTATCCGGAAATATACGTATCCATATCTGACCCTGACGTTGCATATAACGGGTAACGGCAACACGGGCTGCTTCAATCTGGCGTCCTTCGATCCATTTTTCTTCCAACGCCTTAATTCCAAAAGATCCGAATGCCAGTTGATGCCCTCTCTGAGCATTACCCTTCATTCTTCCTTTCTGACTTCTTCTGTATTTAGTCCTTTTTGGCTGTAACATAACTCACTACTTTTTTCTTTTTTTGAAATTCTTCTTGCCGGCGTTAGCATTGGCAGCGCTACGTGATTCATGTGAACCGAGTACTGAATTCGGTACCAATTCACGTTTTCCGTAAACTTCACCTTTGCAAATCCACACCTTAATACCCAGCAGACCGTAAGTCGTCAGGGCTTCTGCCTGTGCATAGTCAATATCTGCGCGGAAAGTGTGCAACGGAATCCGACCTTCCTTGAAGATTTCTGCACGTGCCATTTCAGCACCGTTCAAACGACCTGATATCAACACTTTGATACCTTCAGCCCCCATTCTCATGGTAGACTGAACAGCCATTTTGATCGCCCGGCGATATGCAACACGTCCTTCCAGCTGACGAGCTATGTTATTACCTACGATAACAGCATCCAATTCCGGACGTTTGATTTCGAAGATATTGATCTGAACTTCTTTATCGGTGATTTTCTTAAGCTCTTCCTTCAATTTATCCACTTCCTGACCACCTTTTCCGATGATAATTCCCGGACGGGCAGTATTGATGGTGATGGTAATCAGCTTAAGGGTCCTCTCGATAACAATTTTCGCGATTCCGGCTTTGGCCAAACGGGCGTTCAGGTATTTTCTGATCTTATAATCTTCTACCAGTTTATCGCCATAGTTTTTGCCGCCGAACCAGTTAGAATCCCATCCACGGATGATTCCTAATCTATTGCTTATTGGATTAACTTTTTGTCCCATGCTAATTATTCTTTTACATTTTCAACTGCAGTCTTGCTACCTAAGACGATAGTCACGTGATTTGATCTTTTGCGGATCCGGTGAGCCCGTCCCTGGGGAGCCGGTCTCAGACGCTTCAAAATACCGGCACCGTCAACGAAAATTTCCTTAACGAATAAAGAAGCATCTTCGATACGTTTACCGTCATTTTTAGCACTCCAGTTAGCAATAGCCGAAAGCAAAAGTTTTTCCACTTTACGGGCAGCTTCACGAGGACAAAATTTCAGTATATCCAAAGCTCTCTGTACGTCTTTTCCACGTACCAGGTCTGCCACCAATCTCATTTTCTGAGGTGACGAAGGACAACCGCGCAGGCTGGCAAAAGCCTTCTCCTTTTTGGCTTCCTTTATCTGATTTGCTCTTAATCTTTTTCTTGCACCCATTTTAATACATCTTCATTGGTTCAACTTTAATCACGCTTATTTCTTGTTAGCGTGACCTCTAAAGGTACGTGTCGGTGCAAATTCTCCCAGCTTATGTCCCACCATATTCTCGGTGATGTATACCGGGATAAATTTATTACCGTTATGTACTGCTACAGTATGGCCTACAAAATCCGGAGAGATCATAGAGTAGCGAGCCCAGGTTTTAACAACCGATTTTTTATTGGACTCATTCATCGCCAACACTTTTTTCTCCAGCTTCACATCTATAAAAGGGCCTTTTTTTAACGAACGACTCATAACATTAAACTATTAATCGGTTATTACTTCCTTCTTTCAACAATATACTTACTTGAAGCTTTCTTCGGAGCTCTTGTTTTATAGCCCTTAGCCAACAAGCCCTTGCGTGATCTCGGGTGACCTCCTGAAGCACGGCCTTCACCACCACCCATCGGGTGATCAACCGGGTTCATTACAACACCACGAACTCTCGGGCGACGGCCTAACCAACGAGAACGACCGGCTTTACCGGAACGTTCCAGTGCATGGTCGGTATTAGATACCGTTCCTACTGTAGCTTTACAAGTTACCAATACCATCCGGATTTCTCCTGAAGGTAATTTGATGGAAGCATATTTGCCATCTCTGGCCACCAATTGAGCATAAGAACCAGCACTACGGGCCATTACAGCTCCTTGTCCCGGTCTCAGTTCAATGTTATGTATGATTGTACCTAATGGAATCTCAGATAAGAAAAGAGCATTTCCAATTTCCGGAGCTACGCCTTGTCCGCTCATTACAGTCTGACCTGCCGTCAGTCCGATAGGAGCGATAATATAACGTTTCTCTCCGTCTGCATACACTAACAAAGCAATACGAGCTGTTCTATTCGGATCGTATTCAATAGAGGCTACTTTAGCCGGAATACTGTCTTTGTTCCGTTTAAAATCAATTACTCTGTATTTTTGCTTATGACCTCCACCTATATATCTCATTGTCATTTTACCGGCATTGTTACGGCCACCGGTTCTTTTGATAGGTCTCAACAATGATTTCTCAGGTCTATCTGTAGTCACCTGTTCAAAAGTATTTACTACTTTATGTCTTTGACCAGGAGTTACAGGATTTAATTTTCTTACAGCCATGTTATTTAAATATTGCTAAAAAAATCAATACTATCACCTTCTGCTAAAGTTACAATTGCTTTCTTGAACGAAGCGGTACGTCCGGTAATTACACCGGCCTTGGTATAACGGGATTTTACCGTTCCCTGGTAACGCTGCGTATTTACAGCCAATACCTTCACTCCGTACATTTCTTCAACTGCTTTCTTTATCTCTATCTTATTCGCATCTTTTGCTACAACAAAGGCCACCTTGTGTTCTTTGTCGGTCAACGCTGACATCTTTTCAGTCAGGACGGGCTTTAAAATAATTTCCATCTCTTCTTTAATTAGTTAAGATTGAACATTTCATTCAGGCCCTTCACAGAACTTTCAACAAGTACAAGATTTCTAGCCTTCATAATGTTGTAAGTTGCCAAATCATTGACTCTCATAATTTCAACATTCTGTAAGTTGCGAGCCGATAACACTATATTTTCGTTTACGTCACTCAAAACTACCAACAAATTGCCCTGATTAACTTTCAAATTATTAATCAATTCTACAAACTGTTTTGTTTTCGGTGCTTCAAAGCTGAAATCTTCAACTACCGTAACCGCATTTGCACTTGCTTTCACAGCCAGAGCCGATTTACGAGCCAGTCTTTTCAGTTTTTTATTCAATTTAAAACTGTAATCTCTGGGAACGGGACCAAATACACGGCCACCGCCTCTGAACAACGGGTTCTTGATACCACCGGCACGTGCACCTCCGGTACCTTTTTGCTTTTTCAGCTTTACAGTACTACCTGACACTTCGTTTCTCTGCTTTGACTTGTGCGTTCCCTGCCGGTTGTTGGCAAGATACTGCTTTACGTCAAGGTAGATTGCGTGTTCGTTAGGCTGAATTCCAAAGATAGCGTCATTTAACTCTATCTTTCTGCCTGTTTCTTTTCCGGCAATGTTTAATACACTTAACTCCATTACTTCTCAATAATTAAGTATGAACCTTTAGTTCCGGGAACAGATCCCTTCACCAACAACAAATTATTTTCAGGAATTACTTTCAAAACCTGCAAGTTAGCAACAGTAATCCTGTCTCCTCCCATTCTTCCGGCCATTCTCATACCTTTAAATACACGAGAAGGGGTAGAACAAGCTCCAATAGAACCCGGAGCTCTCTGGCGGTCATCCTGACCGTGAGTAGCTTCACCGACTCCACCGAATCCGTGACGTTTCACAACGCCCTGAAATCCTTTACCCTTGCTGGTTCCGACTACATCCACAAATGCAGTTCCTTCAAACAAGGTAACATCGATTACATCACCTAACTTGTGCTCGGTCTCAAATCCTGAAAACTCTACGAGTTTCCGTTTCGGAGTTGTGCCTGCCTTTTTAAAGTGTCCACTTAGCGGCTTCGTTGTGTGTTTTTCTTTCTTGTCATCAAAACCCAACTGAAGTGCTGCGTAACCATCGGTCTCATTCGTTTTAACCTGGGTTACAACACATGGACCGCACTCAATCACAGTGCATGGGATACTTTTCCCCTCGGCACTGAATACGGAAGTCATTCCGACTTTTTTTCCAATTAAACCTGGCATTTTCTTTTACTTTTTTTAATAGGTTTACATTCTTAATAACGACATAAGGTTGTTCGCCGTTATCACACCTTAATCTCTACTTCAACACCACTCGGTAGCTCAAGCTTCATCAGAGCGTCGATAGTTCCAGCCGTTGAGCTGTAGATATCAATCAATCTTTTGAAGGTGCATACCAAAAATTGTTCACGACTCTTCTTATTTACGAAAGTAGAGCGGTTCACAGTAAAAATTCCTTTGTGGGTCGGAAGCGGAATCGGACCGCTCACTACTGCACCGGTAGCTTTTACCGTTTTAACAATCTTCTCTGCCGACTTGTCTACTAAGTTGTGATCGTAAGATTTCAACTTAATTCTGATTTTTTGGCTCATGTTTTTTGATTATTGTAGATTGTAAATTGTAAATTTTAAATTGATTTCCCAACTTAAAATTTACAATCTAAAATTTTTAAATTAAATCTGCTCTTCCGTTTGCTTTTTCAACAACGTCCTTGGCAATATTCTTCGGAACCTCGGCATAGTGAGAGAATTCCATTGAAGAACTTGCACGTCCGGAAGATAATGTACGCAATACAGTTACATAACCGAACTGCTCAGACAAAGGTACCTTGGCCGTGATTACACGAGCTCCCGTACGAGAGTCCATGCTTTCAACCTGTCCGCGACGACGGTTCAAGTCAGCGATAATATCTCCCATGAAATCTTCCGGAGTAACAACTTCCAGTTTCATAATCGGCTCAAGCAACACCGGTTTAGCTTTCTGTGCAGCTTCCTTATAACCGATTTTGGCAGCCATTTCGAAAGACAAAGCATCTGAGTCAACCGGGTGGAAAGAACCGTCAAGCAAAGTTATTTTCAAAGATTCCAATCCGTAACCGGCCAAAACACCGTTCTCCATGGCTTCTTTGAAACCTTTCTCAACAGAAGGAATAAATTCCTTCGGGATATTACCACCTTTCACTTCGTTTACAAAAGTCAGGCCTTCCTTACCTTCTTCTGCAGGTTCCATACGGAAAATAATATCAGCGAATTTACCGCGGCCACCGGTCTGTTTCTTAAATACATGACGATGTTCCACAGTTGCAGTAATAGCTTCTTTGTAAGAAACCTGAGGAGCGCCCTGATTACATTCTACCTTGAATTCACGACGCAGACGGTCGAGGATAATATCCAGGTGAAGTTCACCCATACCACTGATAACAGTCTGGCCGGAATCTTCATCTGTTTTCACACGGAAAGTCGGGTCTTCTTCCGCCAACTTAGCCAAAGCCATACCTAACTTATCAGTATCTTTCTGAGTCAGCGGTTCAACGGCAATACCGATTACCGGTTCCGGGAAAGTCATACTTTCCAGTACGATCGGTTTGTCTTCAGAACATAATGTATCTCCGGTACGGATATCTTTGAAACCTACGCAAGCGCAGATATCTCCGGCTTCCAGAACATCTTTCGGCTGCTGCTTGTTAGAATGCATCTGGAACAAACGGGAAATACGTTCTTTTTTATCGGTACGCGGGTTGTAAACATACGAACCGGCTTCGATTTTACCGGAATAAATACGGGTGTAGCACAAACGTCCTACAAACGGGTCGGTAGCGATCTTAAATGCCAAAGCCGACAGCGGTGCTTCCGGATCAACCGGGAAAAGAATTTCTTCTCCGCTTCTCGGGTCAGTACCTTTGCTGTTCGGAATATCCAATGGATTCGGCAAATAAGCAATAACAGCATCCAACAAATTCTGTACACCTTTATTCTTAAAGGAAGAGCCGCACATCACCGGACAGAAATCCATAGCAATCACAGCCTTACGGATAACAGCTTTCAATTCTTCAGCCGTAATGGAATCCGGATCTTCAAAGAAACGCTCCATCAAAGCTTCATCCTGAACAGCAGCAGCTTCCACTAATTTTTCCCTCCATTCCTGAGCTTCAGCCATCAAATCAGCCGGAATTTCCTTTACAGTTCCTTCCATCGCCCCGTTTTCCCATACATAAGCTTTCATTTCTACCAGGTCAATAACACCCTGATAGTTTTCTTCAGCTCCGATCGGTAATACAAGAGGTACAGGATTAGCACCTAATTTTTCCTTGATTTCACGAACTGCTTTGAAAAAGTCTGCACCAGAACGGTCCATTTTATTCACAAAAGCAATTCTCGGCACACCGTATTTATTTGCCTGACGCCATACGGTTTCAGACTGGGCTTCAACACCACCTACAGCACAAAACAGTGCAACAGCACCGTCCAATACACGCAAAGAACGCTCTACTTCAACCGTGAAGTCAACGTGTCCCGGGGTGTCAATAATATTAATTTTATACTCCTGATCCTGATACTTCCAGAAACAGGTGGTAGCAGCAGAAGTAATGGTAATACCTCTTTCCTGCTCCTGTACCATCCAGTCCATCGTAGCAGTACCATCATGGGTTTCACCGATCTTATGGTTTACTCCGGTAAAATACAGGATACGTTCAGTCGTCGTAGTTTTACCGGCATCGATGTGAGCCATGATACCGATATTTCGCGTATAGTGTAAATCTCTCTTTGCCATTTATCTATCTCTCCTAGTTAAAATCTGAAATGTGCAAAAGCACGGTTGGCTTCAGCCATACGGTGCGTATCTTCTTTCTTTTTGAAGGCAGCACCTTCTTCTTTGTATGCAGCCATAATTTCAGCCGCTAATTTTTCAGCCATGCTATGTCCGCTTCTCTTACGGGAAAACAGAATCATATTTTTTACAGAAATCGCTCTTTTCCGATTCGGATTGATCTCCATCGGTACCTGGAAAGTAGCACCACCTACACGGCGACTCTTTACTTCCACCTGGGGAGTAATATTCTCCAATGCTTGTTTCCAAATGTCCAAAGCGTTTTTCTCTTCTTTTTTAGCCAATTTTTCATCAACGATGTCTAATGCATCATAAAAAATTTTGAACGCGATAGTTTTCTTTCCGTCAACCATCAGGTCATTCACAAATCTAGTCACCAGTACATCATTGAACTTCGGATCCGGTAACAGGATTCTCTTTTTCGGTTTAGTCTTTCTCATCTCTCTTAGTTTACGAATTGGTTCGATCAGCTGTCCTTTTTTGTCTTCAACGGTTTCACAACCATTTACTCAACTTTCGGGGAACGCTTCATAAACAATTCCTGTTAATCACTTTTTACTTTTTGCCTTTTGCTGCAGCCTGGCCCGGCTTCGGTCTTTTAGTACCGTACTTAGAACGACTTTGTTTCCGTTCTGCAACCCCGGCAGCATCCAATGTTCCGCGAACAAGGTGATAACGTACACCCGGAAGGTCTTTCACACGACCACCACGAATCATTACGATTGAGTGTTCCTGCAAATTGTGACCCTCTCCCGGAATGTAAGCATTCACTTCTTTTCCGTTGGTCAATCTTACACGAGCTACCTTTCTCATTGCTGAGTTCGGTTTTTTCGGAGTCGTTGTGTAAACACGTACACAAACCCCACGTCTTTGCGGACATGCATCCAAAGCCGGAGCCTTGCTCTTGTCCACAATTTTCGTTCTTCCTTTTCTTACTAACTGTTGAATAGTAGGCATTACAATAGTTTTAATTAGTATACTTTTATTCAAATTGGAGTGCAAATGTACGCACCTTTTTCCTAACTACCAAACCTTTATATCTTTTTTTCCAAAAAAAGCATAGATTTTCAAGCGATTATGAAATATACGGCTTCATCGCCCGGCTACGACAATATTTACCCCGTCCAAGCAAAAAGCCAGAATCGGAATCCTTCGTATAAATTGTAAATTTCAGATTGTAAATTTTAAATTATCCGGCAATCCGATTCGTTATCGGATGCTTTTCACCTAAAATTGTAAAAACACAACCCGGAATTCATATACATATTTAAAAGCCAACAATTACCCGGTACCTTGAGACCGAATCGTAAATCTAAAATCATAAATC
>NZ_DOED01000023.1:48133-103257 GCF_003524185.1 Culturomica sp. | reverse complement strand
AAATCATAAATCTAAAATCGTAAATCTAAAATTCATTTTATACCTATATATATTAGGTCACATATTTATAAAAACGCCACCACCATCCAATCGGAAAACAATCCCACTTTTTCGACTACATTTCATAATATTAATGGCAAATTGTCAGGAGAAACTGCTATTTTTGCAGAAAGGAATATTCAACTGGTCGAAAAGATGGAGGAATTACAGGCGATCAAGCAAAGATTCGAGATTATCGGGAATAATGAAGGCTTAAACCGGGCTATCGATGTCGCCCGACAAGTAGCACCGACAGATTTATCCGTGTTAATTACCGGCGAAAGCGGTGTTGGAAAAGAAATTTTTCCCCGCATCATTCACAGCTACAGTTCCCGGAAACATGCCCCATACATTGCCGTAAACTGCGGGGCTATTCCGGAGGGTACAATTGATTCCGAATTATTCGGACACGAAAAAGGAGCATTTACAGGAGCATTATCCGACCGGAAAGGCTATTTTGAAGTAACGGACGGAGGCACCCTGTTTTTGGATGAAGTGGGAGAACTCCCGCTCTCTACACAAGCCCGTCTGTTACGGATTCTGGAAACCGGTGAATTTATCCGGGTAGGCTCATCCAAAGTGCAGAAAACAAATGTACGGGTTATTGCAGCCACGAACCTCGATATGTCTACCGCCATTAAAAACGGAAAATTCCGGGAAGACCTTTATTACAGACTGAATACAATTCCGATCTCTATACCTCCTTTGCGGGAACGGGACGGAGATATTCAACTGTTATTCCGGAAATTCGCGGCCGACTTTGCTGAAAAATACAGAATGCCGGCGATCCGGTTGACAGAAGACGCAATCCGGCTATTAGAAACCTATCGTTGGCCGGGAAATATCCGGCAATTGAAAAACATCACCGAACAAATATCCATTATTGAGCAAGAACGACTTGTCGATGCCATAACATTGAAAAAATATATTCCGGCAGATACTCCGATACTACCGGCGCTCACAGGTACACACGACAATTCTGAAAATAATTTCGCGTCAGAAAGGGAAATTCTATACAAAATTCTTTTTGACATGAAAAAAGACATGAACGACTTGAAACGGCTGGTGTACGGCATTATTGAAAAAGAGGATCTGCCGGAAACACCCGCAACTACCAATACATCTCTAATATTAAGAAATCAATATCCTCCTCAAACATCAGAACTGCTAAAGCATTCGGCCGTTCCGGTCAACACCAAACAAGCCGAAGATCAGATACAGGACACGGAAGCTTTTATCGAAGAGTCTTTTTCTATTGAAGAGAAAGAAAAGGAACTCATCAAAAAAGCATTGGAAAAAAACCACGGAAAGCGCAAACTGGCAGCCAAAGACCTGGGTATATCAGAACGTACACTCTACCGAAAGTTAAAAGAATACGACATCGAAAATTTCTAAAACTAATATTACTATATTTGTCAGAATAATCTCAATACACATGAAATACTTTAAGCCTCTCGTTTTCACGCTATTTATTGTCCTCTGTTGCGATTCATGCAAATTAGCAAAAGTGAGTTACAACATGACAGGCGGTTCATTGAACCCTGATATCAAAACATTCTCCGTAGACTATTTCCCCAATAAAGCATTACTCGTAGTACCTTACCTGAGTACCCTATTTACGGAGAAACTACAAACTTACATGCGTACCAAAACGAGTCTCAAAGAGGTCACAGACAACAACGGCGACATCCGCTTTGAAGGTCAGATCGTCGGATATAACCAACGTCCTATAGACATCCAACGAGACGAGGTAGCAACCAACAACCGCCTGACTATTGAAATACAGGTAAAATATACCAATACGAAAGACGATAAATTCGACTTCAATACCCGCTTTTCCAATTACAAAGATTATGGTATAGACGAAGACTTCAATTCCATAGAAGAAAGTCTGATCAATGAAATCCTTGATAAAATCATTGACGATATATATAATAAAGCCATCGTAAACTGGTAACCTCCGGAAAAACATGAAAGCAGACAGGTTGATAGAACTGACATGCCACCCTGAAAAAATGGGGAGCGATGATTTACGGGAATTAGATACTCTCGTGAACCGCTATCCCTATTTCCAGGCCGGCAGAGTACTCTATCTCAAAGCCCTGCACATCTTTGCCAGTGTACGATTCCGCAATGAACTAAAAGCAGGGACCATTCACATTGCCGATCATAAGCAATTATACAAATACCTGAATAATTTATTAGAATTCGATTATCTACAACCGGAAAACAAAAAAGAAAACTCTTCTTTAAGTGATATCGTCACCGACCGGATAAAAGAGATCAACGGTTACATTCCGGTCAACACGGTCGGGATTCCGGCGCAAAAAACACCTCCGGATCGTCTCCAACAAACCGAAGACGAAACGTTGATTGATATCAATTATCAAGCGCAGCAAACGGTTTCACCTCCTGTCAGTACAGTATCCGGCAAGCCGGATACGGAAACCATCTCAAATCCGATCCTGCTGGATGGAATACCGGGGATTGTCAATGATTATGCCCAACCGGAAATTGTCGGACAAAACAAACCGGTATTTGAAAAAGTTGAGTCCCATGAGTATGAAGGTTATATTATCGAAGCCGTTCATCCCGATAAGCCGGTCCAACCGGAGACAAGTCCGGAGTCTGCCACTGATTCCGAAGCCGGAAAAATCACATACTCACCGATAGAATTGATCGAAGAAGAATTTTTCATCCCCGAAAAAGAAGAGCCGGTTGAAAAGGAAACGGTAAAAAACGTAGAGAAACACCGGCAACCGGCAATTACGCCGAAAGAATTACCGGAAATAATGGGAGCTTATCTTCTATCTGACGACACAGAGGAACAAGAAATTCCACTCGGGGAACTGGCAGGAGAATTAAAAAAGAAAAGGAAAAAACAGGAAAAAGAAAATCTGATTGACAAATTTATCAATGAAGAACCTTCCATTCCCAAAGGGCAATTGGATAGTGTAGACGACAAAGATCTATCGGAGGAAAGCAGCGCAGAAAAAGAAGATCTTTTCTCTGAAACACTTGCCAAAATATACATCAAACAAAAGCTATACGAAAAAGCCATAGCAACTTATATAAAATTAAGTTTGAAATTTCCGGAAAAAAGTGTTTACTTTGCAAACCGAATTGAGAAAATAAGGGAAAATATTAATAACAACGAATAATCATGTATACTGCAATTTCAGTTTTAATCGTAATAGTCTGCATTTTACTAATTTTAATCGTATTAGTACAAAATTCAAAAGGCGGTGGTTTAGCCTCTTCTTTTGCTGCCTCCAATCAAATTATGGGTGTAAGAAAAACAACCGATTTTTTGGAAAAGGCAACCTGGGCATTAGCTGGTGCGATGTTGCTATTATGTGTAATAGCCGCTTTAGCTATTCCGAGAGACGAAGTAGGAGGTAAATCCGCTATTCAGGAACAAGTTCAAAATGCTCCGGCAAATCAGGTAATTCCTTCTTTTACCACTCAACCGCAAAACAATGATAACGGTACGACCTCCGGAGGTGAAACGACACCGACCGAAGAACCGCAACAATAATTTATAGTTGTCAATGAAAAATAAAAAATGTCAGTATGTCAGTCATACTGACATTTTTTATTTCCTCCCTGTCAGCCTTCTTCAGACCCCACTCCAACTCCATTATTACTCTCATATTAATTTTCAATAAGTTACATTTTTTATTTATTAATCATCCTCTCCTTTCTATTTTTTGGCACAGAATATGATTTAGAAGAGACAGTTGTAACATTACAGACGTTACAACCGTTTCAACGAATATTGGTGTTGAAACCTCTCAAAGAATTTTATATAATTTATAAACTAAAAAAATAGAATCATGACACTGAAGACTGTACTTAACAAAGTAATTGTTGAGCCTGCTGAAGCAGAAACGGTAACCAAAGGGGGAATCATCATTCCCGATACCGCATTGGAAAAACCACAAAAAGGTACGATTATCGCAACCGGCCAGGGTAAAGCAGACGAGCCGATGGAGCTAAAAGCTGGTGACACGGTATTATTCGGAAAATATTCCGGAACGGAAATTCATATCGATGACAAGAAATACCTGGTCATGAACCAATCTGACATCCTGGTAGTTCTATAAGTATAAATTGTAGATTGTAACTGTAAGTTAATCCAAAATTAAAATACATTGAACTCTATAATTTAAAATCTAAAATTTAAAATCTATAATTAAATTGTTATGGCAAAAGAAATAAAATTCAATATCGAAGCCCGGGACCTGATGAAAAAAGGTGTCGACGAATTAGCAGATGCAGTAAAAGTAACTCTCGGCCCGAAAGGACGCAACGTTGTGATTGAAAAAAAATTCGGAGCTCCGCATATCACTAAAGACGGCGTGACTGTTGCCAAAGAAATCGAGTTAGCTGATCCGTATGCAAATATCGGAGCCCAAATGGTAAAAGAAGTTGCCTCCAAAACCGGTGACGATGCCGGAGACGGTACGACAACAGCTACCATCCTGGCTCAATCCATCATCAATGTAGGATTGAAAAACGTTACAGCCGGAGCCAATCCGATGGAATTGAAAAGAGGTATAGAAAAAGCGGTTGCTGCTGTAGTTAAGCATTTGGAAAGCCAAAAAGAAGTTGTAGGCAACAATTTTGAGAAAATCCGTCAGGTAGGCCGTATTTCAGCCAATGGGGACGAAACCATCGGTAATTTAATCGCTGAAGCGATGGAAAAAGTAGGCATCGAAGGTGTTATCACCGTAGAGGAAGCCAAAGGTACCGAGACTGAAGTAAAAACCGTAGGGGGTATGCAATTCGACCGGGGCTATATTTCTCCGTATTTCGTAACCGACAGTGAAAAAATGACGGTTGAATTTGAAAATCCGTATATTTTACTTTACGATAAGAAAATCTCTTCCATGAAGGAATTGCTTCCTGTTCTGGAACCCGTTGCTCAATCCGGCCGTGCTTTATTGATCATCGCTGAAGATGTTGAAAGCGAAGCATTGGCAACCCTGGTTGTCAACCGTTTGAGAGGTTCTTTGAAAATCGCCGCAGTAAAAGCACCGGGATTCGGTGACCGCCGGAAAGAAATGCTGGAAGACATCGCTATTTTAACCGGTGGCGTTGTAACCTCTGAAGACAAAGGTTTAAAGCTGGAAAACCTGACAATAGACATGTTAGGACGTGCCGACAAAATTACAATCGACAAAGAAAATACGACTATCGTAAAAGGGGCCGGTAAAAAAGAATTCATTCAGGAAAGAATTGAACAAATCAAAAAATTGATTGAAAATTCAACTTCTGACTACGATAAAGAAAAACTGAAAGAACGTTTGGCTAAATTGTCAGGAGGTGTAGCCGTACTGTATGTAGGAGCTGCTTCTGAAGTGGAAATGAAAGAAAAGAAAGACCGCATTGACGATGCTTTACATGCCACCCGTGCTGCCAGCGAAGAAGGTATCGTACCGGGAGGTGGTGTAGCTTATATCCGCGCACAGGCTACTTTGGATGGTTTGAAAGGAGAAACGGAAGACGAGCAAACCGGTATTGAAATCATCAAACGTGCTATCGAAGAACCGTTACGCCAGATTGCTTACAATGCCGGAGTAGAAGGTGCTGTTGTCGTACAAAAAGTACGTGAAGGCAAAGGCGATTTCGGATACAACGCCCGCAAGGATGTATACGAAGATCTGAAAAAAGCCGGTGTGATCGATCCGAAGAAAGTAACCCGTGTGGCTTTGGAAAACGCTGCTTCTATCGCCGGAATGTTCCTGACAACGGAATGTGTACTGGTTGAAGAGAAAAAAGACGAACCCGCAGCACCTGCAATGGGTGGCGGAATGCCGGGGATGATGTAATCCTGAATTTTCTATAAATAAAGAGAGCCTCCGAAAAACGGAGGCTTTTTTTATTCCCGAAATTTTTTAAAGCCGCCTGCCGTAATTCCTGTATCTCAAACGGAATATGTTAAAAACATTTGATTTTTATATCAAAAAGTTTATGGTAATATTTTCGTAATTAAATCGAGTTATTTACTTTTACGTTGCGAAAAATCAAATCTAAAAACAGCTCCAATGGATTATGGAATCTTCGAATTGCTGAAGCTGATCGGATCATTAGCATTGTTCCTTTATGGAATGAAGTTGCTGAGCGAATCTCTCCAAAAGCTGGCTGGCAATAAAATGCGCCAGATTTTGACAGCAATGACTTCTAACCGTGTCACAGGTGTCCTTACCGGCTTAATTATCACGGCTCTTATCCAAAGTTCTTCGGCGACCACCGTAATGGTTGTTAGTTTTGTAAATGCCGGCTTGCTTGATTTAGTCGGTTCTATTGGTGTAATTTTAGGTGCGAATGTAGGGACGACCGTAACGAGCTGGATGGTAGCTATCCTGGGGTTGGGCAAATTCAGCATGAGTGATCTGGCATTACCGATTATCGGCTGTACACTGCCGCTGCTGTTTTCAAAGAAGCGCTCCCGAAAAAACTGGGGGGAAATGTTTATCGGCTTCGGTCTGTTATTTCTAGCTCTGCGCTTTTTACAGGAAAGTATGCCGTCGAATATCCACGATTATCCCGGTGTCGGTGAGTTTATCCAACAGATCAGTTTTCTGGGATTCCGGTCGTGGATGATCTTTCTGTTTATCGGAGCTGCCTTAACAACACTTTTCCAGTCCTCCTCTGCAACGGTTGCACTGACACTGGTTATCTGTTCCAAAGGGTGGATCGGGTACGAAGATGCTGCAGCCATGATTATGGGAGAAAATATCGGGACGACAATTACAGCCAATCTGGCGGCAACAGTGGCCAACGTCCAGGCTAAACGGGCAGCCCTCGCTCATTTTATAATCAATGTATTCGGAGTTGTCTGGCTCTTTGTCATTTTCACTCCTTTTCTCCACTTTATCGGCGATTTATGCGTTACCCTCCATATCTCAAAATACAACCCCATCTATTCCGATCCCCGGCTGCTGACCGAAGCATTCTCACCGGAAGCCCGAGCCGGAGTCACCGCCTCCATCAACATGGCTATGCCGCTTGTCCTCTCCCTTTTCAACACATTAGCCAAAGGAATCAATGTCGCTCTGTTAATCTGGTTCACCAAATTCATCGCCCGCCTGGTAAGCCGTATCATACCTCCGAAGACAGGAGAAGATACATTCAAGCTAAAACATATTAAAATCGGAATGCTTTCGACACCGGATGCGTCGTTATTCCAAGCCAAGCAGGAAATATGCCATTACGGACAAAACACCCTGGAAATGTTTCACAAAATGGTACGGGCATTCAGTATGTCCCGTAACGAATATGAAAAAGAATTCGATCAGTTGCTAAAACTGGAAGATGAAAGCGACCAGGTCGAGATCGAAATTGCCGATTACCTGACGATGGTATCGGAATCCAAGCTTTCGACAGAAAACTCACAACGTGTCCGGGCCATGTTCAAAATCGTATCCGAAATCGAAAGTGTGGCCGACTCTATATTAAATGTATCTAAAGCCATATACCGCCGCAATGAGCAAGGCGTTGTCTTTCCGGAGGACTTAAGCAACAAACTGAAGCATATGTTCTCCCTGGTCGATGAATCGATCGTTATCATGTGTCAGAATCTAACGACAGAATATACCCAGGTAAATGCCAAAAAAGCGTATGAAATTGAAGACGCGATCAATAGTTACCGCACAATTCTGAAACAGGAACATTTATTGGCCATCGAAGAAAAACGATACGATTACTCAACGGGTATCTTATATAATGACATGTTTTCCGAATGTGAAAAAATCGGGGATTACACAATAAATGTAACACAATCAATCAAAGAAATTGGGCACGAAGATTAAATCCCAATCTCCTAATTTTTAAATTTTCAAATAAATTATTTATGGATTACGGACTTTTCGATTTTTTAAAGCTAATTGGTTCACTGGGGGTATTCCTCTTTGGAATGAAATTGATGAGTGAGGCCCTACAGAAAGTAGCCGGTAATAAAATGCGCCAAATTCTATCGGCTATGACCTCTAACCGGGTAAAAGGAGTAATCACCGGTATACTGATTACAGCTATTATCCAGAGTAGCTCGGCCACAACTGTTATGGTTGTCAGCTTTGTAAATGCCGGATTATTGAGTTTGATCGAATCGATCGGAGTAATCATGGGTGCCAACGTAGGTACAACTGTAACGGCCTGGCTGATCTCCATTTTAGGTTTTAAAATCAGCATGGCAGAAATATCTTTACCCCTGATCGGTCTTTGCCTGCCTCTATTATTCTCCGGAAAGCGTTCCCGGAAAAGCTGGGGAGAGTTGATTATCGGCTTCGGCTTGCTATTCATCGGCTTGGAATTTTTAAAAAATGCCATGCCCGATCTGCATAAAAATCCGGAAATATTCACATTCTTAAAGGAATATACGGACATGGGCTACGCCTCTTATATTCTTTTCATGTTAATCGGTACGGTACTGACAATCCTGATACAATCTTCTTCCGCAACAATGGCACTGACTTTGGTTATGTGTGCCAATGGCTGGATCAGCTTTGAAATCGCAGCTTCGATGGTATTGGGAGAAAACATCGGTACCACAGTAACAGCTAATCTGGCAGCCGTCGTCGCCAATACGACGGCCAAACGGGCGGCACTTGCCCATTTTGTATTCAATTTCTTCGGAGTCCTTTGGGTATTGGCTATATTCCCCATTTTTTTGAATTGGATCGAACAATTGTGTATATTTCTGGGTATCGGTAACCCGGCCACGAATGCCAGTTCCGTCCCGATGGCACTCTCCCTGTTCCACACCGTATTCAACATCACCAATGTTTTGATTTTAATCTGGTTTACCCGATTTATCGCACGGATCGTAACCAAATTGATTCCCATACGGGAAACCACAGAAGATGCTTTCAGTCTGAAACACATCAAAATCGGATTACTTTCTACCCCGGATGCCTCTTTATTCCAGGCTAAAGAAGAAATCACACTTTACGGTAAAAACACCTTATCCATGTTTCGTAAAGTAATAGAATGTCTCGATCTTCCCGCCAAGGATTTCGCTAAACCATTCGAATATTTGGTAAAACTGGAAGACGAGAGCGATAACATTGAAGTTGAAATTGCCAATTATTTGACAAAAGTTTCCGAATCCAAGCTGACAACCGAAAACTCACAGCGTGTCCGGGCCATGTTTAAAATCGTATCCGAAATCGAAAGCATTGCCGACTCTTCTCTGAACGTAGCCAAAGCCATCAACCGCCGGAATGACCAAAAAGTGACTTTCCCGGAAGAACTGACAGTAAAACTGAAACACATGTTCAGCCTGGTAGATGAAACATTGGTAACCATGTGTAAAAACCTGGCGACGGAATACAGGGACGTAAATGCTAAAAAGGCTTACGAACTGGAACATGCCATCAATGACTACCGGACGATACTGCAACAGGAACATTTGCTTGCAATTGAAGAAAAACGCTATGATTATCCGACAGGGATACTTTACAACGACATTTTCGCCGAATGTGAAAAAATCGGGGATTATGCAATCAATGTTACCCAGGCAATCAAAGAAATCGGACATGAATAAATGGTGACCGAGGATTCAATGAATCTTCGATCGCATGCTTATTTCAGGTAATTATTTCTACTTTTGTAATTCAATTATATAGACTCATAATATTATGGCACAAGAAGACGTTTTTAAAAAATTAGTAGCCCACTGCAAGGAATATGGATTTGTATTTCCGTCATCGGATATTTACGACGGGCTGGGTGCTGTGTATGACTATGGCCAGTACGGTGTGGAACTGAAAAACAATATCAAACGGTATTGGTGGGAATCCATGGTCCGGTTACACGAAAACATTGTAGGAATCGATTCTGCCATTTTTATGCATCCGACAATCTGGAAAGCATCCGGACACGTAGATGCTTTTAATGATCCGTTGATCGACAATAAAGATTCGAAGAAAAGATACCGGGCCGATGTATTGATAGAAGATCAGATAGCCAAATACGAGGATAAAATTGAAAAAGACGTCGAAAAAGCACGGAAACGCTTCGGAGAAAAATTCGACGAAACATTATTCCGCCAAACCAATCCGCAAATATTGGAACATGCAAGGAAAAAAGAGGCACTACACGAGCGGATGGCTGATGCTTTAAATGCGAATGATTTGAATGAACTACGGCAGATCATCCTCGATGAAAAAATTGTCTGCCCGATTTCAGGCACCTGTAACTGGACGGAAGTACGCCAGTTCAACCTGATGTTCTCCACCGAAATGGGTTCGACAGCAGACGGTACCAGCAAAATATATCTACGTCCGGAAACAGCGCAGGGTATCTTTGTAAATTTCCTGAATGTTCAGAAAACCGGCCGTATGAAAATACCTTTCGGTATTGCACAAATCGGTAAGGCTTTCCGGAATGAAATCGTCGCCCGTCAATTTATATTCCGGATGCGCGAATTCGAACAAATGGAAATGCAATTTTTCGTACGTCCGGGCTCGGAACTCGAATGGTTCAAAAAATGGAAGGAAACACGTATGAAATGGCACCAGCTACTCGGTTTCGGTGCAGAAAACTATCGTTTTCACGACCACGAAAAATTGGCACATTACGCCAATGCGGCTTCGGATATCGAATACCGTTTCCCGTTCGGATTCAAGGAAGTAGAGGGTATCCATTCCCGTACCGATTTCGACTTGTCCCAACATCAAAAATTTTCCGGTAAAAAGATTCAATACTTCGATACCGAACTGAATGAATCTTATGTACCTTACGTTGTCGAAACCTCCATCGGAGTAGACCGTATGTTCTTGCAAATTGTTTCTGCTGCATACTGCGAAGAAGACTTAAGCAAAGACGGCAAACAGGATTCGCGGGTCGTTATGCGCCTTCCGGCAGCTTTGGCACCGGTAAAAATGGCCATCATGCCATTGGTCAAAAAAGACGGTCTGCCGGAAAAGGCACAGCAAATCATGGACTTGTTGAAATACGACTTCAACTGCCAATACGATGAAAAAGACTCCATCGGCAAACGCTACCGCCGTCAGGATGCTATCGGTACGCCATTTTGTATTACCATCGACTACCAAACCGTAGAAGACAATACGGTAACCATCCGCAACCGCGATACCATGGAACAAGATCGTGTAACCATCGACAGCCTATTCGGTATTCTCAAAGAAAAGTGCGACATCCAAACGCTGCTGCGTAAAATCACAGACTAAACCAAACGACATACAAAACCCAAAGAGCCTGTCTATAGATTATTATTTAGACAGGCTCTTTTCATTCTGATTTTCTTTTCTTTCAAAGTCATCTTTTTCCCATCCACTGCAATAAAGATAGTCCGGGAGATATTTATCCCAGAGGAAAGCCGGAGAGGCTACGTATGAATATGACCATTCCGGCCATCTGTTAAAAGATTCCCGCAGGGCTTTGAAATTTAAGTATAATCTTTTAAATTTGACAGAACGGGCGGAGGATTTGTCGGGATTGGAGGTGATCCGCTACGTATATGGCTACGACGGGCTGAAGAATAGAGCGATAAGCGGAGCCGGTATAGAATACGTCTATCTGGGTTCTTTGATATATATGGGCTTTGCGCAATCTCTGAATCCGGAAAGCATTGTTTTTCCGGAGGGTCGTATTGCTTTTTCCGGTCAGGTTCCGCAAACTTATTACCACCTGACAGACCATCTGGGGAGTGTGCGGACGATTCTGTCTTCCGATGGCAGTGTCAGGGAACGAAACGGCTACTATCCCCTTCGGTGCCCGTCATTCCCGCAGCGATTATCCCCAACTGGCACAAAACCGCTACAAATACAACGGCAAAGAATCGCAGCAAAACTGGAAACGATAACAAAGAACCGTTGGTGCAATTTTGAGAACTGATTTAGAGGATGATTATTACAATTATGCACAGATTTTGGAATTTGGAGTAACTTTCTTTGATATCCATGTAAAAGAAGCCAAATTAGAAAGTTTGGATATCTTATTCGAAAAACCAATTTTATTTATTGTAGAAGTATACAATGATATGATTACAAGGGGAAGATGGATAAAAGTCGGAAAATTACCCATCATTGATTTTGAAAACTATGCAAGGCGAGTAATCGGACTTCCTATTCGCCCATACGATTTAAATCACAGTAAAACAATAAGAACCAATTCTACAAAATGAAAACACATATTTATTTGACGCTAATTTATTTGAATATTTTTTTTAATTTAAATGCCCAAACAGGAATTGCAGGGAATGAACAATATAATTCTTATGAGCAATGCATTTATATTGATAATTTGGCACAAAAATTAACTCCTGACATCTTTGTTAGCCTATATTATTCTAAACTTAAAACATCTGATTTTAAAACTTCGCAAGTAATTGACACCATTCACCAAAAAAGAGAAGTGCATACCTACACTAAAAAAGCAAAAGACGGTTATTTATTTGTGAATAAAAGCATTATGGATAAAATTAGAGGTTTAGATTACGATTTGGACAAATTGAAAGTATCCTATGTGTATAACAATAAAGCTGTAACGACAAAGGAAGATGTAATGCGGATTATTAAGTTAAGAAAAAAACATACTCAGATTTTTAAAATTTTACAAGATAAACAGCCGGGAGTAATAACTGTATATATTTTCGACAAATAGTACCGATTGGCGTAAGTTTTCGAACTTGCGCCTTTTTCTTTTCAAAAACGTGATTTTGTGAAAGACTTTCGAAAAGAGAAGTAATCTTTCCTCCGCACTTAGCTATACGCCTTTTCCTACAACAGTGCCGGACGTTTTACGGACAGCCGCCGGTATACCCTGAAAAACGGATCGATGAGTCCGGACAATTATTTCTGTGAAAAAATCTCACCTTATGATTTAAAGTGCCAGACGGGTCTTCTTTATTTCCCATTATTTTTAAACGATAACAAAAACGGGAATATAACATTCAACGAATTTATTTAACACCTCACATCCAATCTTTTAAGTAGACCGACCGTATAACAGCTTGTAATAAATAAAAACACACAAGCTATGAGAAAAATTTTTGCACTGATTTTACTGACATTTATCGCTGTTGCTCTCTGCCGTCCGGTAAAAGCGCAGAAAATAAATGTAGCATCTATCTCTGAAAAAAAGGATCTGCATAATTTTTACAAAATGATGAAAGAAGCTTTTCCTTTAGCCTATAATGATCCGGCAGCTCCCCGTTTTATCTTTTTTGACAACGACAGACGTTTTGTTTTCGGTATCGGAGGTTATGTACAGGCAACCGGAGTATATGATTTCAACGGAGTGGAAGACTACAACTTTTTCACAACTTCGGCCATTGCCCCCAAAGGCCATCAGGCCGGTTCCAGTTTCGGCATGACCGTCAATCAATCCCGGATTTTCTTCAAATTAGTCGGCGATACAGACCGGGGACGTTTGGTGTCTTACATCGAAATGCAGTTTGAAGGACCGTCAAATACACCCAAATTAAACCAGGCCTTTGTTCAGTTTAAAGGTTTTTTGGTAGGGCAAGCCTGGAGTACTTTCTGTGACATGCCCGCCGTTCCGACCACGATCGATCAGGAAGGTCCCTCAAGCAGCATAGAAGTCAGACAACCCCAGGTCCGGTATACTCACAAATTCAACGATAAATGGCAGGCATCCCTGGCTCTGGAATACGCTGTCCCGGATTATACAAATCAGGCAGATAATTATACGGCCAATATACGCCAACGGATTCCGGATATCCCATTGGTAGCCAAATATACCTTCAAAAACGGAGGACATTTACAGGGAGGTGCTATTCTACGGAATATCTACTACAAAGACAATGTCCGGGACAAAGACAAAGTTGTCACCGGATGGGGTACAACTTTAAGCGGAGTCATTCCGATGTGCCAAAAAACAAGTTTTATGTTCCAGGGGGTATACGGTAAAGCCATAGCCAATTACATACAGGACATCAGCGACCTCGGTTACGACCTGATCCCGAATCCGGATAAAAACGGACGTCTGAAAGCGTCCGCCATGTGGGGATTTTTTGCCGCTGTACAACAAAACTGGACACCGGATTTATATTCGACATTGACCTACAGTTATGCACGCATGGAAAACATTGGCGACCTAGCTTCCACCAATTACAAATATGCCCAATATGCCGGCGTGAATTTACTTTGGAATTTTACAGAATACGGAACAACCGGTATCGAATATGTTTTCGGCCGCCGCAACAATTTCGACAAGAACTACGGTAATGCCAATCGTATCAATGCCATGTTGCAATACCGGTTCTAATAGATTCCATTCATAAAAAATGAAAGTCCATAAAACCGAATAGCCGGTCATATTTATACGGCCCCTTCAATTTTAGATTTATGATTCTTCCTTTTTACCGGAGAGGATTGTGTATTCAATCTAAAACCGTAAATCTAAAATCTACAATACAGATGAAGGATTTATTCGGTTTTATGGACTTTCAACCCTCATTTTTCAGCCTTAAAACGGCTTCTTTGTCTTTCTGCAACTGAAGTTGTAACTCGCCGGTATTTTCGAATTTCCGCTCTCCCCGGATCCGTTCCAATACAGTCACCGTAATACCGGCTCCGTAAATATCCCGGTCAAAATCAAAAATATGCACTTCCAGGCGGACAATACCCGAGGTACTGACTGTCGGGCGGACACCGACATTAAGCATTCCTTCGTATGTTTCCCCGTCTATGTATACATGAGCCGCATATACACCTGCTGCGGGCAATAGTTTCCGATGGTCACTTACATTTATATTCGCTGTGGGGAAGCCCATCTGCCGTCCGATTTTATCACCGTGTACGACAATCCCGCTGATAGGATAGTCATAACCAAGCAAAGCCTTCACCAAACCGACATCCCCCAATTCCAAAGCCGTCCGTATCTTGGTGGAACTGATATTGACTTCCCGGGTAACACAAACCTCTTCCTGTTCTATGTGAAAATGATATTTTCCGGCTAAAATCTTCAATGCCTCAAAATCACCTTCCCGGTCCTTTCCGAAACGATGGTCGTATCCCACAACCAAACCGGCGATACCGATCTTATCCACCAATATATGTTTGACAAAATCATCATACGTCAAATTAGCCAGTTCTTCCGTGAATTTTAAAACGATCAAATGCTGAATGCCGTATTCGGACAATATTTTTATCTTTTCATCCAAGGTCGTCAAAATACCGGGACGCTTTTCTAAAGGGTAAAGAACTTCCCGGGGATGGGGATCAAAACTGATGATTACCGATTCACCCTGCAACTTCCGGGCACAACGTCTCAAACCCTCAATCACCTGCACATGCCCTTTATGTACCCCATCGAAACTTCCGATCGTCACAACCGGTTTCTCGATACGTATATTTTCTAATCCGTAATGAACTTGCATTCTATCCAAATAAAAATGAAAAGTGAAAATAGCTTTTCGGTTGAGGATACAAAAATACGAAATTGTTACAAGTTAACAAGTTGCCAAAGGACAAAGAAAAGAGGGATTTCACATTTCAGATTTATGATTTCTGATTTTCGATTCCTTCTTAATCCGACAGACAACCGTTTATTTAACTATGCATATCATATCCTGCAATTTACAGATCGTATTTCATAAAATTATACCTAAAACATACCCCCGAAGTCGGATAAAACTTCGGGGGTATTTCAGTTTTCATGAGTTGTTATACCTGTTACCCGCATTTAGAAGTTCCGCAGGTTTTACAAATCAGGCAACCTTCCTGATAAACAACAGGAGAGCCGCAATTCTCACAAACCTCTCCGGCAGCCTCCGTGCCATCCGGAACATATTTTTTCAAGGCTCTTTCAACACCGTTTTTCCAGGTATTGATATTCTCGTTATCGAATTCCATTGTACCGATCAGTGCAATAATCTGGTGTATCGGCATTCCATAACGCAATACCCCGGAAATCAATTTTGCATAATTCCAGTATTCTTTATTGAACTTATAAGAAAGTCCTTCAACGGTTGTCTTAAAACCTCTTTTGTTACAGAACTGGAAGTCGTAGCGGGAATTGCCTTCTTCGTCATAATGTTTCACGATTTTTCCGGTTACAACAGACTTCGGCAGCATAATGCCTTCCTCGTCATCAGCAATACCCGTAAATATTTCATAAGGACGTCCCTGATACAAACCGACAAAAGCAATCCATTTCTCTTTATTGTTCTGAAAACGTACCACCTCTGCATCCAATTCGGCCGGTCGTTTGGAAGGCATTTTGAATTCATCCGGTCCTTTTTTCTCTTTTGCAGAAACCAATACGCCGGAACGGGAACCGTCGCGATACACGGTACATCCTTTGCAACCGCTTTTCCAGGCTTCGATATACAACTGTCCGACCAGTTCTTCGGTTACATCAGACGGTAAATTTACAGTCACACTGATAGAATGGTCTACCCATTTTTGAATCATTCCCTGCATTCTGACTTTAGCCACCCAGTCAATATCATTGGAAGTCGCTTTATAATAAGGCGATTCAGCTACCAAACGGTCTATTTCCTCATCCGAATAATGCTTGGTCATATCATAACCGTTAACCTTCATCCACTCGGCAAATTTATGATGAAACACGATAAATTCCTCAAAAGAATCTCCGGATTCATCCACAAAATCCACATGCACATTCACATCATTCGGATTCACCTTTCTTCTTCTCTTATACACCGGCATAAATACAGGCTCTATTCCGGAAGTCGTCTGGGTCATCAAACTGGTCGTGCCCGTAGGTGCAATTGTCAGACAGGCTATATTACGACGTCCGTATTTCACCATCTCTTCGTACATATCCGGAGCAGCTTCCCGTAAACGTTGAATATACGGATTATTCTCTTCCCGCTTGGCATTGAAAATCTTAAAACTACCTCTGTCCTTAGCCAGATTTACCGACGAACGGTAAGCTTCTACAGCCAGGGTTTTCTGGATTTCTACCGCAAAATCAGTAGCTTCGTCACTACCGTAACGCAAACCCAAAGCTGCCAGCATGTCTCCTTCTGCCGTAATGCCGACTCCCGTACGTCTTCCCTCTTTAGCTTTCCGGCGGATTTTCTGCCACAAACGGATCTCGACACCTTTTACTTCCTCATCTTCCGGATCGGTGTCAATCTTTTCCAGAATTGTATCGATCTTCTCTAACTCCAGGTCGATAATATCATCCATGATCCGTTGTGCTATGGCTACATGCTTTTTAAACAAATCAAAGTCAAAGCTGGCATTCTTCGTAAACGGATTCTGCACGTAAGAATACAAATTGATGGCTAACAAACGACAGGAATCATAAGGACACAAAGGAATTTCTCCGCAAGGATTTGTCGATACAGTACGATATCCCAGATCCGCATAACAGTCGGGAACACTTTCCCGGATAATCGTATCCCAGAACAATATGCCCGGTTCTGCCGATTTCCATGCGTTATGGACAATTTTATTCCACAATTGCCGCGCATTGATGTCTTTTACATTTTTAGGCGTATCGGAATAGATCGGATATTTCTGCGTATACTCGTGATCATCAACCACTGCCTGCATAAACTTGTCATCAATTTTTACCGATACATTCGCTCCCGTCACTTTTCCTTCCGTCATCTTTGCATCAATAAAGCTTTCTGAATCCGGATGGTTAATAGACACACTCAGCATCAATGCTCCCCGGCGTCCATCCTGAGCAACTTCGCGGGTAGAATTGGAATAACGTTCCATAAAAGGTACAATACCCGTTGACGTCAAAGCTGAATTCTTTACAGGAGACCCTTTGGGCCGGATATGAGACAAATCATGACCGACTCCCCCCCGGCGTTTCATCAACTGTACCTGTTCCTGATCGATCTTCATAACACCGCCGTAAGAATCCGAAGGTCCGTCATGACCGATGACAAAACAATTGGATAAAGAGGCGATCTGAAAGTCATTACCGATTCCGGTCATCGGCCCCCCTTGCGGTACGATGTATTTAAAATCCCGCAAAACCTCAAAAATCTCATCTTCAGACATCGGATTTTCGTATGTCTTCTCAATACGAGAAATTTCTTTGGCCAATCTCCGATGCATATCATCCGGATTCTTTTCAAAAATATTACCAAAAGAATCTTTCAATGCATACTTATTTACCCAAACCCGAGCCGCAAGCTCGTCTCCTTTAAAGTATTCCAATGAACTTTGAAACGCCTCTTCCTGGGTGTAAGTCCCTTCTTTTACTGATACCTGCTCATTCATTTCTATATATTTTATCGTACTATTCTTTATTGAACTGAATGAAGCAAAGATATGGAAAAAAATCAAAAAAGGCACAACAAAACAGGTATCATTTTTTTAAAAGTTTTCCAATTAAAATACTTAAATAGTTATATATTAAATACATACCAATTTTTAAACACCAAAAAGTTTTCCAAAAAAATATTTTATCACCAGAGAAACAATATCAAAAATATTATTTAAGACATTCTTAAAATAACTATAACCTGAAATCGTAGATCAGTCAATTCCAACGACCTATTCCAAGTTTCAGTAAACAATAAAGAAGATGATTTAATAAAGATCGATAATATCCCGGGGGATAGAAGTAATTATTTTTTTATCATCCCAACTTACCTCTTTTATATAATTTTCGGAAAGCGGTAAAAGGATTTCTTTTCCAAAAATATCGATCGAAAAGACAACATTACCGGAATAATCTGCGACATCGGTTATTTTCCCTGTTTCACCCGAAAGCACATCCTCCACGTCGAAACCGTTCAAATCAAAAATATCAAATTCTCCTTCCTCTTCTTCCTCTTCTTCCTCCTCTTTCAATAATTTCTTTTCGAGCAGTATATCATTTCCAAGCAATCGCTCCGCCAAAACCAGGCTATCTACATAATCGAATTTCACGATATAAGAAGTATGATTTCTCGTGACCAATCCGTCCGGTGCTATAAAAAAAGGAACCGGTGCTCCGTCCAAAAGAACGAATACCGGTTCACTTACATACTTTTCAAGAAGATCATTATCGGTCGTTACGACAACCTGCCCATCTAAACTATGGGTTTTTGTTATTGTGCCGATTTTAATACAATCTTCTTTCGCTATCATTTCTGACTTATTCTGCGGCAGGTGTTTCTTCAACAGCAGGAGCAGCTTCTTCTGCAACCGGAGCTTCAGCAGCGGCAGCAGCTTCTTCTTCAGCTTTCTTCGCAGCTTCGGCAGCTTCTAATTCTGCACGTTTTTTAGCCACGATTTCTTCTTTTGCAGCCCGTACTTTTGCTTCAGCCTCTAAACGTGCTTTAGCAGCCTCATCACCTTCCTGAGCCAACTTGCCAATCTTCTCCTGAATCTTAGCATCTTTGGATTTCAACCAGGCTTCGAATTTGCTTTCAGCAGCAGCTTCATCAAAAGCTCCCTTTTTAACACCTTCCAAAAGATGCTTTTTCAACAATACACCTTTGTAAGACAGGATTCTCTTAGCCGTATCCGTAGGCTGCGCCCCGGTCATCAACCAATACAATGCTCTGTCAAAATTGAGATTGATAGTAGCAGGATTCGTATTCGGATCATACGTACCTACTTTTTCAATAAACCGACCATCACGTGGTGCTCTACTATCTGCTATCACTACATGATAGAATGGACGACCCTTGCGTCCGTGTCTCGCTAATCTGATTTTTGTAGCCATTCTTTTAATTTAAAAGATTAATATTTTCCTATACCCGATAGGAGCCGCAAAGATAGAAAAAGAATACGAGAAACAAAAAAAGAAAACACAAGAAATGAGTGAATTATAACAGTTTCCTTTAAAAGTTCCAGATCATGCTTCCCAATAGCATCAGATTCAATACCGTTACAATAATCCCCAAAGTATATAATATCCATTTCGTCGAAAGACGATTCTTGTATTTTCCCATCACTTTTTCAGAAGACGTAAGGTAAACTTGCAGGAAAATCGTAATCGGCAATTGAATACTCAGTATCATTTGAGAATAAATCAATCCCATGAAAGGATTGGATATCAACATAATAATCACCAATGCAATAATCAGGGACAACAAAACTCCCCAACGCGAATGGCTGTCTTTAATATCGTAAGGTTCTTTATAAATACCGGCAAAAATAGAACCGGCAGCCATACCGGAAGTGATGGTAGAAGCAATACCGGCAAACAACAAAGCTACAGCAAAAACGATAGCTGCATTATTGCCCAAAAGCGGATGCAATAAAGCACTGGCATCCTGTAACTCGTTTACAGAAGTACCGCTTTTAAAAAAAGTAGCAGCTGCCAGCAAAATCATAGCACTATTGATCGCCCAGCCGATCATCATAGAAAGAAAAGTATCCCAGAATTCATAACGTAATTGCTTACGGATCACTTTATCATCTTCAAGATTCCATTGACGGCTCTGGATCACTTCTGAATGCAAAAAAAGATTATGAGGCATAACGACAGCTCCCAGCACACTCATAATCACCACCATCGAACCGCGGGGAAAAGAAGGGGTAATCCATGCACGCACAGCCTCTCCCCATTCGATATGCACCAACGACAATTCATAAATAAACGAAAGTCCGATAATCGATACAAAAGCGATAATCCAGCGTTCGATCACCCGATAGGAATTCGTAAAAAGCATAATAACGACAAAAACAGTCACCAGGACAGCCCCAATCCGGACCGGTACATCGAACAACATCTCCAAAGCAATAGCACCTCCGAGAATTTCAGCAAGAGAAGTCGACACGGAAGCCCCCATCGCGCTCCAAAGCATCGTTCTGGCATAAGGAGGCTTCAAATAAGTCATTGCAGCTTCCGACAAACAAAGTCCTGTTGCAATACCGAGGTGGGCGACATTATGCTGCAATACGATCAGCATAACCGTAGATAACGACACCATCCACAAAAGAGCATAACCATAGTCGGCACCGGCAGCAAGATTCGAAGCCCAGTTTCCCGGATCGATAAAACCGACAGTAACCAGTAAGCCGGGACCTATATATTTTAATATTTCCAAACCACCTAATTTCGGATGATGTTTGGCTGTTCTCAATGATTTACGAATAAAATCAAACATACCTTACAAATTGCAGATTTACAACTTTAGATTGAACCGACACGCCCTGGCCTGCAAAACTGGCAGTCATCAGTATCCGGGACATGTCTCAATTATTTTACAAAGATAAGTATTACTATCGAATTAAAGACAATAATACCCCACCACCACGAGAGCAACAGTTAAAAAGGTAACACCTTGATTTATTTTTACCGCCCGGCGATAATCACGGTGATTCAAATTCCGGTCATTATTCCCGATATAAGGCTTCTTAACTGATATCCCGTGGTAAATATGTGTTCCTCCGAAACGGCAATTCAAAATGCCGGCCATAGCAGCTTCCGGATAACCGGCATTAGGGCTGGCATGTTTCTGTCCGTATTTCCACACGAAACGCAGTAACCCCCGGCGATAACCGACAAAAACCATCAACAAGGCCGTCAGCCGAGCCGGAATATAATTCAATACATCATCCAGACGGGCAGCGCAACACCCGAAATCCCGGTAACGCTCATCCCGGTAGCCGATCATAGAATCGAGTGTATTCACCATTTTATATACCATCATAGCCGGAAATCCTCCCAAAGCATAATAAAACAAAGGTGCAACAACCCCATCACTCAAATTCTCCGCCATAGTTTCCAGCACGGCTGTATAAATCTGCTTCGGGCTCAAACGGGAAGTATCCCGTCCCACGATCCAGGACAACCGCCGTCGCCCCGCTTCCAACCCCTTTTCATCCAAAGTTCGGATAACAGCCCCTCCCTCCTGAATCAAACTACGGTTTGCCAAGCCGTAAAACACAAAAAGGGTCGCAATCATTCCATAGCACCAATTCCCAAGCTCCAAAGCCCAATAAGCCATACCCCGGAAAAAAATGCCCGTCAATACCGCCAATCCGACAGCAACGGCACACCCTTTTAATTTACGATGTTTTCCCCGGTTCAATCGTTTTTCCGCAAAAGCAATACTTTTTCCAAAAATGACGACCGGGTGAGGAATCCCTCTCGGATCTCCGAAAAGCCAATCCAAAAGATATCCGCCCGCCAGAGGCAAAGCTATCAAATAAAATTTATCCGGCATAACTCTTCAACGCATCGGTCAACAATCTATTTTTCGCCCCGGTAAGCGTATTAACCCGGAAATAAACAGGCTCAAGTCCCCTGAAATTAGAAGCATCCCGGATAAGAATACCATGCCGCTCCAATAAATAGCATTTCAAAGCACCTACCGGATAATCCGTTTTGACCAGAAAAAAAGAAGTTCCCGACAGTTGGGGATAATAACCGGCCACACGCGATAACTCCATCGAAAAACACCGCTGCCTTTCCAGTAAAGACATCGCATCCGGCAAGAGCTTCTCTCCATACTCCAAAAGATATTTCCCGATTTCTATCGCCAAAGCATTTACCGTCCAGGGTTGTTTAAAACGGACAATCTTTCTTATCAGTTCAGGCTCTCCCAGCATGTACCCCAAGCGGAGTCCGGGGATGGCATAACTTTTCGTCATAGAACGGATTACCAGCAAATTAGAAAATTTCCCCAACCAGGAACAAACCGTTCGGGCAGCCGGAGCAAAATGAATAAAAGATTCATCCACAACCAAGATCATATCCGGATTAGCAGTCAACAGATTATTAATTTCCTTCTCCGTCCAGATTCTCCCATCCGGATTATTCGGATTACAGATAAACATCAGCCGGGAACCTTCCGGAATAGCCGAAACTTCAGAATGTCCGGGGAATGTCAACCGATGCCCATACAAAGCACATGCATCCTCATATTCGGTAAAAGAAGGAACCGGGATCACCGTAGATACTCCGGCAAAAGCATGGGCCACCAGATAAAACAATTCGGTAGCACCGTTTCCGACAACGACATGTTCCGGCGAAAGTCCGTGATAAGCCGCAACGACTTTCCGAAAAGAAGCCGCATCCGGTTCCGGATAATGCAAAACAACTTCCGCTTTTTCTTCCAACAGTTTCCGCAAAAGCCTTTCATCGGCTCCATACCATACATTAGTAGAAAAATTGGCTATTACCTTTGCCGTTAAATTGTATATATCATCTCCGTGTCCGTAAATCATAATAAAGAATCAAAACATTAAAACCACACCGGTTCAGACAACAATCGTTGAATAGATATAATCCATATCGACAGCCTTACGTACATGGCCGGCCAACAAATCGTATTGCTGCTGTTTAAACTCCGAAAAATTAAAACCAGATTTTTCCGGATTTCCGCAAGCGGCGGCCAAATCGTTTAACACCACCGGATTATCGAGGATTCCGTGCATATATGTTCCCCAACAATAGTCATTCAACCGGCAACCCTCCGTCGTACCGTCGACAAGCACATTCAATCCGGGAAAAAGTGCAGGCCCTTCCGGCCTGGTCTGTCCCATGTGAATCTGATATCCCTCACATATATCATCGTAATCTTTGTACCGGAAGCGGCTCTGACAAACAACTTTTTTATCCTGTATCACCGAAACCAAAGGCAGCAGTCCCAAACCCGCCATCTTTTCCTGTCTCCCTTCAATCCGACCGGGGTCCTCAACCCTTATCCCCAACATTTGATATCCCCCGCATATACCGATCACCCTTTTACCATTCCGATATGCCCGAACCACGGCCTCCGCTATACCGTTGGAATGAAGAATTTGTAAATCTTCGACGGTATTTTTAGTTCCGGGTAAAATAATAATATCCGCCCGCTGTATTTCCGACAGGCTGTCTGTAAAATACAAATGAAAACGCTTGTCATGTTCGAGCACATCAAAATCTGTAAAATTAGACATCCGCCGGAGTAATACCACAGCTACATTTATTTTACCTTCCACGGCAGTAGTAGCCCTTGTTTCCAATGCTACCGAATCTTCTTTTTCAATAAAAATATCCCTGAAATAAGGTATAACTCCGACGACCGGAACTCCGGTAAGTTTCCGGATCAGCTCTTTTCCATCCTCAAACAGAGAAGCATCTCCCCTGAACTTATTAATAATAATCCCTTTCAACAATTTTCGTTCATCTTCCGGCAAAAGCATCACCGAACCGTAAACCGAACCGAATACTCCACCCCGGTCGATATCAGCCACCAAATAAGTTGCAGCTCCGGCCTCCTGTGCCATCCGCATATTTGTTATATCCCGGTCTCTTAAATTCAATTCAGAAATACTTCCGGCACCCTCCAGAACAATCGGTTCATACCGGGCTTCCAAACGCCGGAAAGCACGTACTACATCTCCCCATAATTCCCGTGTATTTCCCGTGCGGAAATATTCACGGGCAGACATACTCCCGACAGGCTTTCCATTGAGAATTACCTGGGACGTCTGATCGGAAGAAGGCTTCAGCAACACCGGATTCATATCCGTATGAGGCAATAAGCCACATGCTTCTGCTTGTACAGCCTGTGCCCGGCCAATCTCTCCCCCCTCCGGTGTCGCATACGAATTCAATGACATATTTTGAGCCTTAAAAGGAGCAGGCCGGTAACCGTCTTGCCGGAATATCCGGCAAAAAGCCGTATTTAACACACTTTTCCCGGCATCTGAACAGGTACCCACAAACATAATCGGACGAAGAGACATGATTTCAAATTAAATCCTTTAGACAAACTTTTACAATTGCAATCGGATAACCGAAGTATTCTTCATAATCGGCATATCCATCATTTCCGTTACTGTTTTCCCTTCCAGATAAGCAACAATAGCCCGGTCTATCGCCCCATGACCGACAGCCAGAACAACCTGATCCCGGTATTCGGCACACAGCCAGTCGATAAAAGCCTTGGCCCGCACCATCAAACTCTCCAGACTCTCACATCCTTCCGGCAGATGTTTCCAATCGATAGAAGACAAATGTCCCCCGGTATGTTTTCCCCAATCGATCTCCCGTAACAATATTGTTTGCCGGGGCTCCAATCCTTTCCGTTCGCCGACAATCTTTGCCGTATCGTAACTACGGGCCAAATCACTGGAGACAATCGCATCCACCTTCTCGTCTTCCAGCATACCGGCCAACTGTTCGGCCTGACGGATACCCAAAGGAGACAAGGTCCCGGGCATATGCCCCTGCATGATGTCCCTTTTATTTTCCAGCGTCTCACCGTGACGCGTCAACAACAATTCAATCATTTTTCTTCATTCTTAACGCCTGCAAAGTTAACAGAAAATGAATATACCCCGAATATTTCTTATTTCCCATTTCCCTTTCTATCTTTACCCATCGAAAAAACCGATTATGGAAAAAAGAATTATTCTGATCACCGGAGGACAACGTTCCGGTAAGAGTAGTTACGCACAAAGTCTGGCATTGCAATTATCAGACCATCCGGTATACCTGGCCACCTCCCGGATCTGGGACGAAGAATACCGGGAGCGTATCCGCCGCCATCAACAAGACCGGGGGCCTCAATGGACAAATATCGAAGAAGAAAAACAACTGAGCCGTCATGCGTTGCAAGGCCGGGTTATTGTAATCGACTGCCTGACCCTATGGGCCACTAATTTCTTTTTTGACAACAACTCCGATGTCGGGCAATCATTACAGGAATTAAAACAGGAATTCGATAAATTTACCGCTCCAAAAGCTACGTTTATTTTTGTGACCAATGAAATCGGTCTGGGAGGAGTATCCGAAAATCTTATTCAACGACGCTTTACCGACTTGCAAGGATGGATGAACCAATATGTTGCCGGAAAAGCAGATGAAGTCGTATTAATGGTATCGGGAATTGCAACGAAAATCAAACCGGTACAATCTTAAAACAGAAAACGTCCGAAAAGACAGAATGAAAGATAAAAATCAAACTTTTTAAAATAACAGCAACACCCCAGCATATCGGTTTATAACATAATAAAACATGTATACATTCAACATTAAAACTCCGGATAAAAAAATTATTCCGGCTTTGCAGGATAAAATCGACAACCTGACCAAACCCAAAGGCTCTTTAGGGCGCCTGGAGGAACTTGCCGTACAAATCGGCACCATCCAACAAACTCTCTGTCCGGTTTTGAAAAATCCCCAGAATATTGTTTTTGCCGCCGACCATGGCGTCATTGTCGAAGGGGTCAGCTTTTCCGCCCCGGAAGTAACGGCCCAACAAATCTATAATTTTCTGAAAGGCGGAGCCGGCATCAACATGTTCGCCCGGCAGCATCATTTCATGTTGAAAGTGGTCGACTGCGGGGTAAACGCAGATTTCGGACATTTACCCGGACTTTTCGACCGGAAAATCCGGAAAAGTACGACCAATTATCTCCACCAGGCAGCCATGACAAAGGCTGAGATGAACCGGGCCATCGAAATCGGAATAGAAATGGTGGATTTAGCCTGGCAAGACGGCACCAATATTATCAGCTTCGGCGAACTGGGCATGGCGAACACCTCTGCCTCTTCGATCTGGATGTCTTACTTTACAGGAATACCTTTAAAAGAATGCGTCGGTGCAGGCAGCGGCCTCGACAACAAAGGAATTGCCCACAAATACAATGTCCTGCGTCAGGCTATGGCAAACTACAAAGGAGACGGCAGCACGGAAGATATCTTACGCTGGTTCGGCGGTTTCGAAATGGTAGCGGCAGTAGGAGGCATGCTACGGGCAGCGGAACGGGGCATGATCATCATCATCGACGGTTTTATCATGACAAACTGTGTTTTAGCTGCCAGCAAACTATATCCGGAAGTTCTGGAATACTGCATTTTCGGACACCAGGGAGATGAAGCCGGCCATAAACTGGTTCTGGATGTATTGCAAGCCCGGCCTTTACTGAACTTAGGACTGCGGCTGGGCGAAGGCACCGGTGCCATTTGTGCTTATCCCATTATCGAATCGGCCGTACACATGATCAACGAAATCAACTCATTTCAAAAAGCGGCTATCACCAAATATTTCTAAATAAAACACAATGAGAGGATTCCTTGCTGCACTCATGACGCTGACCCGTCTTCCCTTATGGCGTATCATCACCTTAGACAAAAAATACTTCTGTGATACGTTGCTATATTGGCCCTTAGTCGGCTTCATCACAGGCGGGACAACAGCAGGCGTATTTTGGGCTGCCTCCTATTTTATGCCGGGACTGCCGGCCTGCATACTCGCCATAATAGCCCGGCTTTTATTAACCGGTGCTATGCACGAAGACGGTTTAGCGGATTTTTTCGACGGATTCGGCGGAGGTAGCACAAAAGAAAAAATACTGGCGATCATGAAAGATTCACACATCGGCAGTTACGGAACAATCGGATTGATCGTCTATTTCCTGCTTTACGCCTCCTTTCTTTACAACATAGATCGTACAACCCTGCTACCGCTTATATTCCTGGCCGATGTATCTTCCAAGCTGTGCAGCTCTATTCTTATCAACAGCCTGCCTTATGCAAGAAAAGAAGAAGAAAGTAAAACAAAGTTGGTTTACAGGAAAAATCATTTTTTCAAAATTCTCACGATAAGCATTATCGCCCTTGTTCCCTTTTTGCATATTACAGAAATCATATATATCTTAGCCATCATTCCGGCAATATTGACCGCCATCCTACTCCGGTATTATTTAAAAAAGAAGATAGGCGGATATACCGGAGATTGCTGCGGCGCCTGCGTTCTAATCATCGAGCAGGTTATTTACTGCGGATACTGTATCATTTATTTTTTACCTTAGACGACGAAACACAATGGAGATTACGCTCATTCGCCATACCCGTGTCGCTATTCCGCCGGGTATCGTTTACGGGGCGACGGACGTCAACGTCGCTTCAACTTTTGAGGAAGAAGCACAAATCATCGCTTCGCATATAAGAGACAAAAAATTCGATGCTGTATTCTGTAGTCCACTTACACGCTGCCGGAAATTAGCCGCATTTTGTGGCTATCCCGCCCCCATCATCGACGAGCGGCTTAAAGAATTAAATTTCGGGAAATGGGAAATGCAAGCCTGGAATAAAATAGAAGATCCGCTCATTGAGAAATGGTATGCCGACTGGGTTAATATCCCCGCCGGCGGGGGAGAATCTTTTCATCAGCAATATCTGCGTGTTGCCGGCTTTTTAAGCGAAATCAAACGGGAAACATTCGACAAGGTATGCCTGTTCGCTCACAGTGGAACAATCCGTTGTGCAAGGATCTATATCGGAAAAACCGATTTCAAAAGCGCCTTTTCCGACGAGATCCCTTTCGGCGATATATTGACAATACATATATAATCGCAGATTTACGATTTTAAATCAGGGGCACAATCACATCTCCCGCAAAAGAGAGAAGTCTAAAATCGTAAATATTAAGATTCCATAGCAGGCAGGACGAAAGACAGCCATTTTTCGATACGGGCATCCGTTTTACCCGTCTCGTTATCTTCATCCAGCGGTAATCCGGCAAACACCCCGTCTTTCACCGCCCTCGACATATTAAAAATATAACCGTCGGCCTCCGTTTTTCCGATTAAAACCCCGCCAAGTTCTTCTATCAAATCCGCCAAATCCGCCAAGCCGTCGACAAAATTATTCGGATATAACACATGATTTCCCAAACCTACTAATGCAACACGCCTGCCGTCTAAATCCAATTTTCTCAACTCAGGCAGAAAAGCAGCCCATTCATCCGTTTCATTATTATTCCATGCATCTTTCCCCAACGTAGAAGACACCAATATAATATTCCGGTAATTTAAAAACTGCTGTGGCCGGATATTCCGGATATACAACATATCAATTTTACGACCTTTCACCTTTTGTTTTATCCGTTTAGCAACTTTATGCACACTTCCCCCCGAAGGAGCATAAAACAATCCGATCGCTCTTTCTCCGACACTTTCCTTATCAATCAGATAATTACCTTCCAAATCTGCCGTAAGCTGAGGTTGTTCCTTATTTTCCATAAACCGTATTTTTTATATTGTATACCTCATTCATACGGCAAATAAAAGAAAAAGTTAAAGAAGGAAATATAAAAAGGATATCCACATCAAAACGGATAATCTGACAATACCGGCTTTTTTACGACCCGGTATTTTTTTCACCCATCCGGGCCCCGACCGCCAACAATACCCCCAACACCACTCCGAGTAAAGCGGCAAACAACACCCGCATATTTCCAGGCAGCAGGAAAGTAATCGTATGGGCAGGATACCAAAACAAAGGAATCGTCTTTTTAAAAACAAATCCCCACAATACCCCCCAATTCAGATTTATTAATATCTCACGTATATGTATCGGAGTAAAAAAACCGCGAAGAGTACCCCCCTGCGTTAAAATATGGATATCCGTTACCTTGTGTAAAGTCATAAATACCGGAGCAAACAGAGTGTTCATACTGACCGATACGGCGAAGGCAACACCGGCCTTTTTCCAGGATAGCGTTTCATGCATAACCTGTACCGCATCCTGCATTCCCAAATATTGCAACACCACCGGAGTACCGTTGGAAAAGATAATCATAGCGATATTGATTCCCATTCCCAAAACACCCCACACCAACATCCGGGGCAAAATACCGAACCCCCGGCGATTATATACCCCGGAACTGATACGCAATCCGATCATTTCTCCCAACGTTGACAAAACGGCAAATTTCAGAAAACTCATTATCATGCCATGGGAAGCATTAAAAGCATAATACCATTCGGACACCGGCTTGCAGATGAAGAAAGGGAGCAACAAAACGGTTACTCCCAAAATAAAAATCAAATCCTGTTTTTTCATTCGTACCAGTCTGAATTATTTCTCCTGAACGGTATCTGCCGGGGTGGAAAAGAAATGACTGAAACCATTGCGTACACCTTGATTAACCCGGCCAAAAGTCAATACAATCAATATGACCAAGACCCCGAGAACAATAATCATTCGTTTTTCCGAACCACTAAACTCATTCCATTTCTTCATAAACAAACATGAAATTAATTTCAGATTTACGATTTTAGATTTTAGATTGAACCAACGCTCCTCCCCTGTAAAAAAGAAAAATCGTAAATCTACAATTCAAAATCTTTCCAGCCCTTATTTTTCTATTCTGATACGGGCATCCACAGCGACCACATTTTCCTTATTTCCCAACAAGGGATTGAGGTCCATCTCAAAAATTTCCGGAGCAACTTTAACTAAAACAGATACCCGGGCAACAGCCTCCGCAAATTTAATTTCATTTACAGGTTCCTGTCCTCTTACACCCTGAATAATTTTATACGATTTCAAACCCTTTATCATGTCCAGAGCTTCATGACAGGACACAGGAGCCAATCCGGCTTTTACATCCTTCAACACTTCGATAAAAATACCGCCTAAACCGCACAGCACCATATGCCCGAATTTATCTTCCCGTTTAGCTCCGATAAATACTTCAGTTCCTTTTAACTGCTGAGCCAACATGACGGCATAGGTATCTTTGATTTGCATCATTCTGCGGAATTCCTTACGCACAGTTTCTTCGTCCGATACATTCAACACTACGCCCCCGACATCTGATTTATGAACAGGACCGACGACTTTCATAACCAAGGGATAGCCGATTTCATTTGCCAGAGACACGATCCGGTCCTCTGTATCTGCAACGCCTTCCTTAGCACGGGCAATTCCTGCAGCATCCAGCAATTCATGAATCTGCACAGGTGTCAGATAACCGTTCTCTGCTCCGTCGATAACTTTCCGGATCCGGGCCTCATCCACCGCAGGCAATTCCGGTTTTTCCGGCTGAGGCTGCGGTGTACTGCAAACCTTAACCAGTGCATTTCCGAAAATCACTTCATCCGGAAAATATACCCGCCCTTTGTTTACGAAATCAGCGATTTCCTCTTTAACAATCGTATAAGAAGGGAAGATCGGGAAAATCGGCTTATGCACTTCCCGCATTTTACGATCCAGCATGTCATAAACATCGAAAACGGGAAATAATCCGGGATTTCCAAAAATCACAGCAATACCGTCGATTTTATCGAAATCTTTATCACAAGCATCCAAAATGAACCCCAAATGTTCAGCCGTACCGGTAGCCAGAAAATCAATCGGATTTCCGACCGATGAACCGTTGAACAGTTTCGCCAACAACTCCTCTGCCTTCGGTCCCTCCAAATGAGGTACTTCCATTCCCCCGTTTGACAACGCATCCGTCAGCATAACGGCAGGTCCGCCGGCATGAGTTACTACCGCCATATTTTTGCCTTTTAAAGCCGGATACATAAAAATACCGGCAACCGTCGCTAATTCATCCCGTCCATGACATCTTACTATACCCGCCTTCCGAAACAAAGCTTCCACTGCAATGTCGGGACTTGCCAAAGCTCCGGTATGCGAAGAAGCAGCCCGGCTTCCTGCCGCAGAACCTCCCGATTTGATCGCAGCAATCCGGCAACCTTTGCGGATCAAAGAAGAAGCATGCTTCAATAATTTCGCCGGCTTCGCTATACTCTCTACATACAATAATTTCACCCGGGAACTTTTTTCGGGATCGAAAGATTCGTCCAAATATTCCAACACTTCTTCCACGCCCAATTGAGCCGAATTACCGACAGAAAAAACACTGGAAAATTTCACCCCCTTCTGCATGCCGGTATCCATAATAAACAAGGCCGTAGCCCCCGATCCGGAAATCAAATCCACCCCATGAGCATCCAACTCGGGTATCGGTGTCGTAAACACACCCTGATAATGAGTCGTCAACACGCCGATGCAATTCGGTCCGATCAATGCCCCGCCCACTTCATTCACTACATCTACAATCTGTTTCTCCAAAGCAGCCCCTTCCGCATTTTCTTCACTGAATCCAGCCGAAAGGATAATAAAAGCACGGGTTCCTTTCTGCCGTGCCAACACCTCTACTGCTGCCGGACAATATTTAGCCGCAATTGCCAAAATAGCACAATCAACTTGAGGCAATTGCTCTACCTGTTGAAAAGTTTTCACCCCCTGAACAGCCTCTGCTTTCGGATTTACAACATATAAACTCCCGGAAAACCGACCGTCAATCAGATTTTTCAACACCTTCCCTCCCGGTTTCTGAATATCGTCCGAACCTCCGACAACCACAATGCCGGATGGATTCAATAATTGATCGTTAATCATATTCTTGTTAGATAAGGTTTTATTTTATTAGAAAAAGCAAATATATAATTACGAATTATAATCTGCAAACGTTTGTTACTAAAAGAATGATAGATTTACTTGTAGCTTTACGAATTTTAATTTACACATTTACCGTTCCCCGAAAGAAAAGCACTTACCTGTCAGATAAATCTAACATAAAAAATGTCCGTAAAGACGGATCAAGAGGCAAAATACAACGTCTAAAATAATTTCCGTCGTTACTCCTTTCATCTGAAAAATACAATCGTCCGGTCGAATATACCCATTTTCCTTTCGGCTTATATCAGAATTTAAAAACTACGATCTGAAATTTACAATTTAATCCTTATTTTTGTCGGCAAATTTTGAACAATATGAACATTTTCAAGTTCGGTGGTGCTTCTGTATGTAATGCGGAAAGCATCAGAAATTTACTTAAGATTCTCAATACACAAAAGACGAATCTGATCATTGTCGTTTCCGCCATGGGAAAAATGACCGACGCACTGGAGCAGGTGTGCAATGATTATTTCCACAAAACCGAAAGTTTCGGACAGTCATTCGACAAGGTCAGAGTATTTCACCAAAACATCGTACACGATCTGTTCGGAGACAACGATGAAGAAGTAAACGGCAAAATCAATGCTCTATTCGAAGAATTGCAGGAAATTCTGGACAGCGAACCGTCTTTGTGTTACGATTATGAATACGACCGTATTGTATCTTTCGGAGAATTGCTTTCCACAACGATTGTATCCGCTTATCTGAATAAGCAAGGACGTAAAATTAAACTGATCGACATCCGGAAATGTCTGAAAACTGACGAAACCTACCGGGATGCCAACATAGATGTGGATTTATCGACACAACTGTGCCGGAAAATTTTCACGTTCCAGGATACATTTATGTATCTTACACAAGGCTTTATAGCCGGAACCCCGACCAACCAAACCACGACATTAGGCCGGGAAGGCTCGGATTATACGGCGGCAATTCTTGCTAATTTACTGGAAGCCGAAAATGTAACGATCTGGAAAGATGTTCCCGGTATTATGAGCGCCGATCCGAAATTATACGACGATCTGGAGATCATACCCAAACTATCCTATCGGGAAGCGATCGAATTATCGAATTTCGGGGCGAAAGTCATTCATCCCAAAACAATAAAACCGTTACAAAATAAAAGAATACCTTTATTTGTCAAGTCGTTCCTCCATCCGGAAGAACACGGGTCGGTCATCCGGGATCTGGAAGAAAAACTGAAACTACCGCCGATATACATCAATAAAGACAATCAGTTATTACTGACCCTGACACCCCGGGACTTCTCGTTTATTGCAGAAGCCAAGCTAAGCCAGATTTTCGGAACTTTGGCCAAATACCGCCTACGCCTCAATCTCATGCAGAATTCGGCAATCAGCTTTTCATTCTGTATCGACAACAACGAAGCGGTTTTTGACAGCTTCATTCTCGAAATGAAAGACGATTTCGAGGTATTATATAATAAAGATGTCCGTTTGATTACGATCCGTCATTATACGGAAGCAATCATCGACAAACTGATCGGAGACACCGAAGCTTTGGTCGAACAACGTAGCCGGCTAACGGCCAGGTTTGTCGTAAGAAAAAGCTAAGTCGTTATCTATCTTCAATTAAAAATCATATATTTGCACCTTAGTTTTTGAAAATAAAATATAACTTAGGTTTTAATTTTAGATTTACGATTTTAGATTTTAGATTAAAAGGATCTGATAACGAAGCAGATTGCCAAACAATTTAAAATTTAAAATCTAAAATTTACAATTTTAAAGTATTATAACAATGGACAAAAAATTCCCTGAATACAAAGGTTTAAATCTTTCACAAGTAAACAAAGACATTTTAAAAATCTGGGAAGAAAATAATACATTCGAGATGAGTCTGAAAACACGGGAAGGCCATCCTTCTTTTGTTTTTTATGAAGGCCCTCCCTCTGCCAATGGTATGCCTGGTATTCACCATGTCATGGCCAGAACTCTTAAAGATGTCATCTGCCGGTACAAAACGCTTCAGGGATTTTATGTCGAACGTAAAGCCGGTTGGGATACCCACGGACTTCCTGTCGAACTGGGTGTTGAAAAAAAATTAGGAATAACCAAAGAAGCCATCGGTAAAACAATCAGTGTTGTCGATTATAACAAAGAATGCCGGGCTGATGTGATGAAATTCACAAAAGAATGGGAAGACCTGACAAAAAAAATGGGGTATTGGGTGGATATGGAAAACCCATATATCACCTATGACAACCGTTATATCGAAACGTTATGGTATTTATTGAAAAAATTATACGATAAAGGTTTTTTATACAAGGGATATACGATTCAGCCGTATTCTCCTGCTGCCGGAACCGGACTGAGTACCCACGAGCTGAATCAGCCGGGATGCTACCGGGACGTAAAAGACACGACTTGTGTGGCGCAATTTAAAGTTATCCGGGACGAAAAATCGGAAAAACTATTTGCAAACAACGATGTCGTTTATTTCCTGGCCTGGACCACAACACCGTGGACATTGCCCTCGAATACGGCTTTAGCAGTCGGTCCCAACATATCTTATTATGTGGTTAAAACTTATAACCCTTATACCTATTTGCCGATAACCGTTGTATTGGCAAAGGACCGTTTCAACGCTTATTTCAATCCGAAAGCCGAAGGCCTGGCTTTAGAAGATTACAAAGAAGGCGATAAACTGATTCCTTACCAAAAGGTAGGTGAATTTAAAGGCGCCGAATTGGAAGGTATCCGTTACGAACAACTGATGCCCTGGATGCGCCCCGAAGGTGATGCTTTCCGGGTAATCACCGGTGATTTTGTAACGACCGAAGATGGTACCGGCATCGTGCATATCGCCCCGACCTTCGGTGCTGACGACGACCGGGTAGCCAAAACAGCGGGCATAGCACCGATGTTGCTTGTCGATAAGGACGGCAACAAACAGCCGATGGTCGACAAACGCGGCCGGCTTTTCGTGATCGGAGAAATCGATCCGCAATTTGTAGAAAACAATGTAAATACAGAATTATACGGCGAATATGCCGGCCGTTTTGTAAAAAACGCCTATGATCCGAGCCTAACCGAAAACGATGCGACACTGGACATTGACATTGCCGTCATGTTGAAAAAAGAAAACAAAGCGTTTAAAGTTGAAAAGCACGAACACAGTTACCCGCATTGCTGGCGCACCGACAAACCGGTATTGTACTATCCGCTGGATTCCTGGTTTATCAAGACAACAGCCGTACGCGAACGCATGATCGAACTGAATAAAACGATCAACTGGAAACCGGCCAGCACCGGAGAAGGACGTTTCGGAAAATGGTTGGAAAATCTGGTAGATTGGAACCTGTCCCGTTCCCGTTATTGGGGAACTCCGCTACCGATCTGGATCAGCGAAGACGGCAATGAACAAAAATGCATCGGTTCTGTCGAAGAATTAATCCAAGAGATCGAAGCTTCCATCAAAGCCGGATTCATGACTGAAAATCCCTACGCAGGATTCGTTGCAGGAGATAATTCCAAGGCAAACTATGACAAAATAGATTTACATCGTCCCTATGTAGACGACATTATCCTGGTGTCTTCCAGCGGTCAAAAAATGTTCCGTGAAAAAGACCTGATCGACGTATGGTTTGACTCGGGTGCCATGCCTTATGCTCAACTGCATTATCCGTTCGAACACAAAGAGGATATCGACAAGCATTTGCGCTTTCCGGCAGATTTCATTGCAGAAGGAGTCGATCAAACACGCGGCTGGTTTTTCACATTACATGCCATCGCTACAATGGCTTTCGACTCCGTTGCCTTTAAAAATATCATCTCGAACGGTTTGGTGCTGGATGCCAAAGGCAACAAAATGTCTAAACGTCTGGGGAATGCAGTCGATCCGTTCGAAACCATCGAAACATTCGGTTCCGACCCATTGCGCTGGTATATGATCACAAACGCTCAGCCCTGGGATAATCTGAAATTTGATATAGCGGGAGTCGACGAAGTAAAACGTAAATTTTTCGGAACATTATACAACACCTACGGGTTCTTTGCTTTATACGCAAATGTCGATAAATTTTCATACAACGAACCGGAAGTACCGGTACAGGAACGACCGGAAATCGACCGGTGGATACTTTCTCTGCTCAATTCTTTGATAAAAGAAGTAACAGAAGCTTATGAGAAATATGAACCCACACGAGCAGGCCGGGCCATACAAGATTTCGTAATTGAAAATCTGTCTAACTGGTATGTACGGTTATCCCGAAAAAGATATTGGGGCGGAGAATATTCCACCGACAAAATCTCTGCTTATCAGACATTGTACACATGTCTTGAAACAGTAGCACTTTTGGCCGCTCCGATCGCTCCGTTTTATACGGAACAAATATTCCACGATTTAAATACCGTTACCGGAAGATTTGCTGGCAGCGTACATTTAGCCAAATTCCCGACAGCAGATGAGACACTGATCAACAAGCAGCTGGAAGAACGTATGCAATTGGCTCAACAAATTTCATCCATGGTGTTGGGATTGAGACGCAAAGTGCAAATCAGGGTTCGCCAACCGTTATCTAAACTGATGATTCCGATCCTGAACGAAGACATGAAACTCCAACTGGAAGCGGTAAAAAATATCATATTATCGGAAGTCAATGTCAAAGAGATCGAATACATCACCGATACCACAGGCGTATTGATCAAAAAAATCAAGCCGAATTTCAAAACCCTGGGACCGAAATACGGTAAATACATGAAACAGATTTCAGCAACTGTCGCAGCAATGACTCAAAGCGATATCTTTGAATTTGAGAAAAAAAGCGAATATCGGTTGCAAATCGGCGACGAAATACTAACTTTGGGATTGGAAGATGTGGAAATTCTTTCAGAAGATATTCCCGGCTGGCTGGTGGCCAACGAAGGACGTGTTACAGTCGCTTTGGATATTAACATCACCAAAGAACTGAAAGAAGAAGGTATAGCACGTGAATTTATCAACCGGATCCAAAACTTACGCAAAGAGAGCGATTTCGATGTCACTGATAAAATCCGTTTATACATAAAGAAAAACGAACAGATCAACGAGGCTGTAGAAAATTTTTCAACTTATATTGCCAGTCAGGTTCTGGCCGAAAGCATTGAATTGGTTGATTCTATCCCGGGTGAAGCAAAAGAAGTTGAAATCGACGACATGAGCACAAGTATTAAGATCGAAAAAAATGTAACCTCCGAATAATAAGAAAAGTATAAGATCACATTTTAGACTACTTTTTTATTATCTTGGATAAAAATTAAAAGCTATGGCAGAAAAAACCAGATATTCGGACGCGGAGCTACAGGAATTCAAAGAAATTATTCTTGAAAAGCTCGAAAAAGCAAAGAGAGATTATGAGACTTTAAAAGCCGTTATCTCGGGAAGTGACGGGAATGATATTGCAGACACCTCACCTACGTTCAAAGTACTTGAGGAAGGGGCTTCTGTATTATCCAAAGAAGAAGCAGGCAGACTGGCGCAAAGACAGGCCAAATTTATTGCACACCTGGAAGCAGCCCTAATCAGAATTGAGAACAAGACATACGGCATTTGCCGGGTTACGGGCAAGTTGATTTCCAAGGAAAGACTGCGTGCTGTACCTCATGCCACTTTAAGTATTGAAGCAAAAGAAGGACAGGAGTCCTGATAAAAACGAAAAACTAAGGACCTGTAAAAACGGTTCTTAGTTTCATTTTTCGATAATATACATGAGTCTGAAAAATAAGCTTTTCATTTTTGTAATCGCTTTGCTGGTCATAGATCAGGCCGCAAAAATATGGATAAAAACCCATTTTATGATCGGGGATGAATTCAATGTGCTGGGTGACTGGTTCAAAATTCATTTCATCGAAAATAACGGTATGGCTTTCGGCATGGCATCGGAAAGCGGGAAAACCGGCAAAACCATCCTCAGCCTTTTCCGCATTGTCGCTGTCGTTGGAATTGCCTGGTATACGTTGAGATTACTTAAAGAAAAAGCCCCCATAGGCGTTATCTTTTCTTTCGGGATGATTTTTTGCGGAGCTTTGGGAAACATCATCGACAGTATGTTTTACGGACTCATTTTCAACGATAGTTATAGCCAAGTAGCCACATTTTTACCGGAAAGTGGAGGTTATGCTCCGTTTCTACACGGGCGGGTGGTAGACATGCTCTACTTCCCTATTTATGAAGATTTTCTACCTTCCTGGATTCCGATCTGGGGCGGAGATTATCTGGTCTTCTTCCGGCCTGTATTCAATCTGGCGGATTCCTATATTACAATAGGAGTTTTAATATTGATCCTGTTCCACCGAAAATTTTTTTCCGGGAAAAACAACAAGAAAAATGAGGTAAAAACAGATAAAGGCAACACAGCTAAAGTATAAAACTTTTTATTTTCAAAATTCTACTTTCAATTTTCCATTATTTTTTCGTAGGTTTGCAGCCGAATTAAAATTTATAACTTCGGCACAGTCCATATGCAATTATTTTAAGTCCATCGACTTATTTAATGTTAGTTTCTTTTAGAGACTAGCAAAGTTTTTGTGTCATTAATTATTTTAGATTAGGTATATAAGGCATGATTGAGAATTTGGTTATAGTGGAGTCCCCGGCAAAAGCCAAAACCATAGAACGATTTTTAGGTAGTAATTATACGGTAAAATCCAGCTTCGGTCACATTAGAGACCTAGAGAAAAAAGATCTCGGAATTGACATTGAGCACAATTTCCAACCGAAATACGAAATATCAGCAGATAAAAAAGCTGTTGTAAAAGAATTAAAGGCATTGGCCAAAGAAGCGAAAACGGTATGGCTCGCTTCCGATGAGGACCGTGAAGGAGAAGCAATTGCCTGGCATCTTTTCGAAGTGTTGAAATTAAAACCGGAAAATACCAAGCGGATCGTTTTCCATGAAATTACAAAAGATGCCATTTTACATGCCATTCAAAATCCGCGGGATATAGACCGCAACCTGGTAAATGCCCAGCAAGCCAGAAGGGTATTGGATCGTTTAGTCGGTTTCGAGGTATCTCCTGTATTATGGAAAAAAGTAAAACCTTCACTTTCTGCCGGACGTGTACAATCTGTTGCAGTCAAACTGATCGTTGAACGGGAAAGGGAAATAAATGCCTTCCGGGAACAACGGTATTTCAAAATCACCGGAACCTTTGAAACCACAGAAAAAGCTGAACTGAAAGCTGAAGTATCGGAACGCTTTGAAACGCCCGAACTCACGGTTCAGTTTCTGGAAGCCTGCAAACAATCGGTATTTAAGGTCTCCGACATAGAAACCAAACCTTCTATCCGGAAGCCCGCACCTCCTTTCACGACATCGACATTGCAACAGGAAGCCTCCCGTAAACTCGGTTTCTCTGTTTCACAAACCATGGCCGTAGCCCAAAAGCTTTATGAACACGGATGGATCACCTATATGAGAACAGACTCGGTCAACCTATCCGATCTTGCCATTCGTAGTGCAAAAGCCGTCATTTGTCAAACTTTAGGAGAACGGTATTCCCACAGTAGAAAATACACCACCCACAGCAAAGGAGCACAGGAAGCGCATGAGGCTATTCGTCCGACCTATATGGACAAACCCCATATCGAGGGAGATCATAACGAGCAATCTCTATACGAATTGATATATAAAAGAACGATTGCTTCACAGATGGCTGACGCCGAACTGGAAAAAACCAATATTACGATCGAAGCTTCAGAAAGCAAAATTCCCTTTGTAGCTTCCGGGGAAGTCATCATATTCGACGGTTTTCTACGTGTTTACCGGGAGTCCAATGACGATGAACACGATGACGAAAAATCGGCACTCTTACCTCCGATTAACGAAGGTGACAAACTCGGCCGGAAACAAATTATCGCTACGGAACAATATACATTACATCCGCCCCGTTACACGGAAGCCAGCCTTGTAAAAAAGATGGAGGCTCTGGGAATCGGACGCCCGTCAACCTATGCACCGACCATAACAACCATACAAAACAGGGGATATATCATCAAAGAATCCCGGGAAGGAGCTGAAAGAGAAATTATCCAGTATGAGCTGAAAAAAAACGATATCACAACGACGAAATCCAAAAAGAATTTCGGGGCGGAAAAGAAAAAACTCTTTCCTTCCGACATGGGAATGGTGGTAACGGATTTTCTGGCTGCCAATTTCCCCAATATTATGAATTACAACTTCACTGCCCAGGCAGAAGAAGCCTTGGATAATATTGCAGAAGGAGATATTGAATGGCAAAAAATGATCGGACAATTTTACAGTCCTTTTCACGAAAATGTCGAAAAAACACTGAAAAATTCCGAACGGAACACCGGGGCCAGAGTATTGGGCAGCGACCCCACTACAGGGGAAACGGTCAGTGTGAGGATCGGCAGATTCGGACCGATGGCACAAATCGGAGAAGGTGATACAGTTCGTTATGCCGGTCTGCGCAAAGGACAGTTGATGGAAACCATTTCACTGGAAGAAGCCTTGGAACTTTTCAAATTTCCAAGGAAGCTCGGCAACTTTGAAGACAAAGAAATCAGTATCGGCATCGGCAGATTCGGACCCTATATCAAACACAACAACAACTTTGTATCCCTGAAAAAAGGAGAAGACGATCCCGGAACCATCACATTGGATACGGCTATTCAACGCATCCTGGAAAAACGGGAGAGTGACAAAAACAAACAAATCAAGGTATTTGATAACGGTGTGATGATATTAAACGGAAGATTCGGACCCTATATCAACTACGAAAAGAAAAATTTCAAGATTCCCAAAAGTCGGAATGCGGCCGAATTAACACTGGAGGAATGTATGGAAATCATTGAAAAAGAAGGTTCAAAAAAAGCAACCGGAAAAAAGAGCACTGCAAAAAAAACTTCCGGAAGTACGAAAAAAACAAAGAAGTAACGACAAAATCATCACAAAATAAGCCGGAAGAGAGAGGAATACAAAAATCCGCCAGCACAGAGAATTTGGATTAAATATTTGCACAACAGTAGGCTTTTATCTATATTCGTAGCTTCAAAAAAACGAGATAAACGATAAGAAAATTTAAAAATTCGAAAATAAATGGCAACATTACAAAACATCAGAAATCGTGGTGGACTCCTTGTAAGTATTATCATCGGTCTGGCACTCGTTGCATTCATCGTCGGTGATGCTTTAAGCTCGGGCGCAAGTGTGTTCAACCGTTCCCGCAACCAAATCGGAGAAATTGCAGGAAAAGGTATTTCCATTCAGGAATACCAAAACAAAGTAACAAAGAATGAAGAGGTAGTGAAAATGATGAACGGTCTTACCGCTTTAAATGATGAACAACAAACCATGTTACGGGAAAATACCTGGCAACAGATGGTGATGCAGGACATCATGAACCGGGAATACGAAGAACTGGGAATCAATGTAAGCGGAGACGAACTGTACGACATGCTGTTGGGTGAAAATATTAGTCCGATCATCCGTCAGATGTTTACTGATCCGAATACCGGGATACTGGATTTAAATCAAGCCCGCACAGTCATTAAAAATTTGATTGATTCTCCGGGAAATTCACAACAGAAAGCGTATTGGCTGAACATAGAAGAACAAGTTTCAGATACCCGTAAACAATCAAAATACAACAATCTCCTGGCGAAAGCATTGTTTACAACAGATGCTCAGGCAGAGGAAGCAGTTGAAGGCAATGCCGTAAAATCGGACATCAGTTACATCGTAAAAAATTATTCCAGCATTGACGATTCCACAATACAGGTTTCTGACAGTGAAATCAAAGCTTATTACGATTCCAGAAAGAAACTGTTCGAACAGCCGGAATCCCGGAAAATCGTATATGTAAATTTTGATATCGAAGCTTCTTCTGACGACTATAATGAAACAGAAAAATTGGTTGCCGATCTCGTTGATGAATTTACAGAAGCTCAAAATCCGGCTGAATTCGTTAGCTTATCTTCCGATAAAAAGTTCGACGGAACCTATTACAAAAAAAGCGAAATCACCAATGATAGTCTGGCCGAATTCCTTTTCAAGAATCCGAAAGCCGTTTTCGGCCCCTATCTGGAAAACAATTCATTCCGGATCAGCCGCGTAGCAGACCGCCGGATGCTTCCGGACTCTGTCAGAGCACGCCACATCCTGATCACTCCCCAGAACAATGATTATGCTCATGCGAAGAATATGGCAGACAGCTTGGCTAATGTATTGAAAAAAGGAGGAGATTTTGAAACAATAGCACGCCAATATTCGACAGATCAGAATTCTGCAGTAAACGGAGGAGATTTGGGATGGTTTGGACAGAAAGATATGATACAGCCTTTCAGCGATACCGTATTTTTCGCTAAACCGAAAGATATAAAAGTCGTACTGACACAATACGGTGCTCATATCGTACAAGTTACAGCTCAAGCGAAGCCGGTGGAAAAAATCCAGATTGCAACTGTAGAAAAAGAAATTGTAGCTTCACCTAAAACAACGAACAAAATTTATAACGAAGCACGTAACTTTGCCAATGCTGTCAACACACTGGAAGACTTCAACAAAAAAGTAGAAGAAACAGGAATGACCAAACGTATCGCAACTTTGAGCAAAAATGACAAAGGCATTGCAGGTATGGAAAATGCCAGAGACCTGGTACGTCAGAGTTATTTGTCCGACAAATTAAACGGAGTTGTACTCACCGGAGAAGGTGCCAATATTTTCGAGTCGGACAATAAATTTACAATTGCTATTCTGACCGAAATCAATGAAGAAGGCATTGCTCCTCTTCAATCCGTTGCTTCTAATATAAAAAGAGAATTGATCCGCAAAAAGAAAGCGGAAATATTGTCAAAAGAATTAGCAAATGCGACCAGCGGAAGTGAAAGTTTATTGTCTGTAGCACAAAAAGCCGGACTTGAAGTAAAAGAGGCTCCGGAAGTTACTTTCAATTCATTCCAAATCGCGGGAGCCGGCATTGAACCCAAGGTTATCGCAACGGCAACCTTATTGGAACAAGGAAAAATCTCCGCTCCGATTGAAGGAAACCAGGGCGTATACGTAATCATGGTAAATAACCGCACCGAGGAAGAAGTAACTCCGGATATGGTTGAACAAACCAAAAACGGTTTGACACAGTCCAACATGTACCGTGCCAACTACCAGGCCATGCAGGCTTTGATCAAAAACGCTGAAGTAAAAGACACTCGTTACAAATTTTACTAATATCCCAACCCACAAACTTATGTTTGAACAGGAGGGTTAATTCCCTCCTGTTTTTTTTAACATAATCCTTGTGTAATTTGTATATCTAGTAATTTTGTAATACGTTTGTACAATCATTTGTTTGCCAAGGGCAAAAGCATCAAGGGGAAGATGAATTTTGTATGAAAAAACGTATTTTAGTTACAGGCGGTGCCGGATTTATAGGCTCTCATTTATGTAAAAGGCTTTTAGCTGAAAACAACAGAGTCATATGTCTGGACAATTTTTTTACGGGAAATAAAGCGAACATCTCTCCGTTTTTATCCAATCCTGATTTCCAATTAATTGAACACGATATTACGGTTCCTTTTGAAGTCGAAGTCGACGAGATATACAATCTAGCCTGCCCTGCCTCTCCCATTCATTACCAATACGATCCGGTCAAGACCATAAAAGCTTCCGTTTTGGGAGCAAACAATGTACTGGAATTGGCCCAGCGTACCAAAGCAAAAGTACTCCAGGCTTCAACGAGTGAAGTTTACGGCGACCCCATCATACATCCGCAACAGGAAAATTATTGGGGTAATGTCAATCCCATCGGCCTCCGCTCATGCTATGACGAAGGAAAAAGATGTGCGGAGACCCTATTTATGGATTTTCACCGATATTACGGCGTAAATATTAAAATCATCCGCATTTTCAATACATACGGTCCCAACATGCAAAAACACGACGGACGCGTAATTTCGAACTTTATCGTACAGGCATTACAAGGCAGAGACATCACGATTTACGGCGTCGGAGGACAAACACGAAGCTTTCAATACATCAGCGATCTGCTGGACGGAATGATTAAAATGATGGCAACGGAATCTTCTTTTACCGGTCCGATAAATCTGGGAAACCCCTGTGAGATAACCATAACGGATATTGCAAAAACAATACTGAAACTCACCGGCTCTCAATCCCAGCTTATACATGCAGCGCTACCTCCCGATGATCCGGCACAACGGCGACCGGATATCTCTCTGGCCAAAACAAAATTGAATTGGGAACCCCACATTTCATTAGAAGAGGGCCTGAAGGAAACAATTGCCTATTTCCGGACAATTCTATAAATCGTCACTGATCAGCCAAAAACTGGAGGTACAAAAAAAGTTTCTCAAATAAGGGATAGCCACAATTACCTTTGATAACTTACGCGGTTTGAGCTTGAATTTCACTTCATAATGAGGATTTATAAAATAAAATTCCCGTTTGTGAATCTTATAATTAAAGCGGTTAATATACTTTTTACAGCCTTCAATTGTAAGTCCGCAATCTTTTATAGACAGTAATTCGTCTATTGTATTTTCAGCTTCGCCGAAAAGCTTCAACATCCCTTTATACATAAAACGAGGCAACAAATGATAAAAAGGCAGATGTGACAAAAATTTACTCTTACAAATCTGTTGGTGTCCGCCAAAAGGCATTTGCCAGGCCGGAAAAGCTAAAAATACCAATCCCTGCGGACGAAGAAATTCCCGGATCAACCGGAAAAACCGGACTTTATCCGGAATATGCTCAATGACATCATGCACAATAATCAAATCGAAACAGCCTTTCAAATGTTCTACGGTAAAAATATCCGCGCTGATCAGCTCAATACCGGGCCGGTGAGCGGCGTCCAACATGCGGGCAGCATTCTCTATACGGTCTTGGCCCAGATCGACTCCGGTCACCCGGCATCCTCTCTGTACAAAAGGCTGTAAATTTCCTCCCATTCCACATCCGATTTCCAATACCTGCATACCGGAAGTCACCTCCTTCACCGATTCAATAAAAGGAAGCAAATATTTTTCAGAAGTATATGCCAATTCATTGAAATAGCGTTCCCCGTCGGCATGTCTTTCTTGCATATTCTCAATTATTTTTCAATTCGTCATAAATTTCAAAAATATTCCGGGTCAAATTCGTCCAGGAAAATTTCTGTTTCAACTTCCGGGTCTCCATACGATAACTCTCTGCCCGTTCATTCACATAAAAATCGATAATCGCATCGGCAATCGCCCGGCTTTGCGGCTCCACGACATATCCGGATTTTCCATCCGCGACAATCTCTGCCAGTCCACCCACATTACTGACCAACATCGGTTTATCAAAATGATAACCGACTTGAGTCACGCCGCTTTGAGTCGCAGAGCGATAAGGCTGTACAACCAGGTCTGCCCCACAAAAATAATCATTCATTACCTCGGATGGAATATAATCGGTATGCATAACCAACAAATCTTCTATCCCATATTGTTCAATCAGCTTCTGATAAAAATCGGCATTTCCATAAAATTCTCCCGCCACAATCAATCTGATATGCTGCTCTCTGATCCGCTGATCCGCCATCGCCTCCAATAAAATATCCAGCCCTTTATATTCCCGGATGAAACCGAAAAACAATAAATAGCGGAATTTTGCATCCAGCTTGAGATGCGCCAGAGCAACCTCCCGGGGAATGATCTCGCCATAATGATCGTAAACCGGATGGGGGGCAAAACGCCGGACCGGATGAGGCACAAATTTTTCCAAATCTTTAAACACTTCCTGTGACATGGCGATAAATCCGTCAACTCCTTTCACAAAGTAAGAGGTAAAAGGGACGTCCCCGATCCGCTTTTCATGAGGAATGATATTGTCTGCAATACAGATAACTTTGGTATACTTATTCCGGCGGGCAATCCGGCAAACCGTTCCCAAAGCCGGTCCCATAAAAGGCAACCAAAAACGGACGATAATCAACTCCGGGCGTAAACGCCGCAATTCCCGCCCGACTTTCCACCAGTTAAGAGGGTTTACCGCATTGACCTTGCGAAGAATAGTAACATTTCGGGGAGCCGGATCATCCGTATACTGCGTTTTACCGGGAAAAAGGAACTTCGGATACTGCAAACTGAAATTGAATACCGTCACCTCATGCCCCTCTTTTATTAACTCTACTGCCAGACGATCATTCAAAGCTGCAATTCCTCCCCGATAAGGATGTGCCGGACCTAAAATTACAATTTTCATAAAATAGTCGATAAATCTTTCAAAATTATGAAATAATCCGGATTATCCATACCAAACCAGTCCTTAAGAATGCTATTTTTGTAAAGATAAAATATGCTGGAAATGAAAACACAAATTTCAATCATCGTCTGTACTTATAACCGGGACAAATACATATATAAAACCCTGGAACATATTGCACAAAATGATTTTCCCAAACAGCATTATGAAATCATTCTGGTCGATAACAACAGCACAGACCGGACCGTTCCGGAGTGTGCACGATTTCGCCAAAATTATCCGGACATTCCTTTTTTCTATTTTCTTGAAGCCAATCAAGGGCTTTCCTTTGCACGTAACCGGGGAATTGCAGAAGCCCGAGGGGATATTCTGGTCTTTTTAGACGACGATGCTTTTATGCATAAAAACTATTTACACAACCTGAAAAACAACCTGAAAAATCATCCGGCTTCGGCTTTCGGAGGAAAAATCATCCCGGAATACGAAACCGGACAACCACCCGTCTGGATGAGTAAATGGAGTTACATCTGGGTATCGGCTCTCGATAAAGGAGATAAAATATGTCTGTTCGAAGGCAAATCTTTTCCCATCGGCGCCAATATGGGATTCCGACGGACAGAAATACCTGCCGACGGATTTAACACCACCTTAGGGAGAAAAAAAGGCAATCTGATGGGAGGGGAAGAAAAAGATATTTTCAACCGGATGAAAGCCCGGGAAGCCAAAATATATTATTTTCCCGATGTCGAAGTACGGCATATTATCCCGGAAAAACGTACAACCCGGGCATACATCCGTCAGCTCGCTCTGGGAGTCGGCATGAGTGAACGCCTCAGAACCCGGAAAATATCCGGAACGGCTTACCTGAAACGTATCCTGTCTGAAATAATCAAATGGGGTGCTTCCTGTACATTATGCTTAGGCTATCTGTTAAAATGCACCCCGCAAAAAGGGACCATCCTGATTTATTTCCGGTGGTACGTCACCCGCGGACTATTATCTGCCGACAATAAAATTCCCCGTTAAATCCGGTATCCGGATATATCTTTCCTTATTTTACAGTCGTTTTCTTCCAATAACCGAAATAAAAGGCAACTCCCGCCAACAAAATCAACAGTACGGAAGAAATCAGGGAGACCATCATGGATGTCGATACCACCGAAGGCTCGAAACGGAACTCAACTTCATACCGGCCGGCCTTCAACGGCATGGCACGCAACAGATAGTTCGCCCGGAAATAGGGTACTTTCTGCCCGTTCACATAAGCATTCCAACCATCCTTATAATAAATTTCCGAAAATACGGCAACCTGATCACTTTGAGTATTTACATCATATACCAACCGGTTCGGGGCATAACTTTTTAAAAGAATCGTTGCTGTCGTATCCCGGTCCTGAATCGACGGGATTTCTGCAGCAAATTGCTTATCGGCAACAAATTCACGTTTAGTGTCGATCTCTCCCAACACTTGTATCTCCTCATCGGCATTATCGGCCAAACGATAGCTATCCACAAACCAGGCATTCCCATTCGCCTCAGGATTGACCAAAGGCTGGGCATTGGGATTGTAAATCAGATATTTCATATTCAGCATATCCAAAACCCCCAACTGCTTCATCAAAGCAGGAAATTCCTCAAGCTTTCCGTTTTTCAGACTTGCCAGCAACATCTGAATTTCCCCCTCCAGATGATAATCGATCAGCTCCTGATAACGGCTCAATTTAGCCGCATGATATCCCCCGATGCTTTTATGAAAATAAGCAGGACGGGCATCATTGAAAATATTCACGGTCGCATCCAATACCCGGTAATACGATTTATCGTTTAAAATATACTGATCGGCAGCAGAAGGCTGAACCTGTTGCCGGGTCTTTTTTTGTATTGTAAAATCCTTATCACTCAAATAACGTTTATTGATCGCCCACATATCCGCCAAAACCAAAACAAAGAGCAAAGCATAAACCATATTCAGTTTCAGTTTCGAAACCAGATACATCCAGAGTACACCGAATGTCAAAACGATAAAAATCAAAGAACGTAAGGCATCATGCCGCAACAAAGCCATACGGTCAGCCGGCAATGTATCCCTCAAAAAACTATACTCTCCTCCCAACTGACGATCGCTCTGCGCGACGAAACTACCGGATAAGGAAGGTACAATCCAAAACAACAAAGCCAGACCACCCGTAATATACAAAGCATACTTCAAACTCCTCTTCGCCTTCTCCCGACTCAATTCCGGATCGAAAAAAGCTTTCAACCCCAGCATTCCCAATAATCCCATACACAAACAGGTAACCACTAAAATCATAGATACCGTCCGGAATTTATTGTACATCGGTACATAATCGATAAAGAAATCCGTCAAAGACATAAAATTATGTCCCCAAGCCAGCATCAATGTCAAAACGGTAACCGACACCAACCACCATTTCGTCCGTTTCTCCACCAAAAACAGGCCCAGCACAAAAAGGAAACAGACAATAGCACCCAAATATACCGGTCCCGAAGTAAACGGTTGGGTACCCCAATATAATGGCAATTGAAAATCTTTCATCGTCTCCTCAATGTTGGGAACCCCCATCGCTTTCAATTTTTGCGCCGTCTCGCTATTTGCCGATAGAGTACCGCCACTGGCACCGCCCTTAAAATCGGGAACCAAGAGGGTCATCGACTCGTCCACCCCATAACTCCAGGCCGTAATATAATCTTTATCCAAACCGTGTCCGGCTGCACTCTTATTTTCGTTTGACAAACCGTTGGATTCTCCGCGCATCGTCGCTTTACTGTACTGATACGTCGACGCCAGCCCCGGAGCATTCAATCCTACTGCAATCAATAGAGCACATATCCCCAGTCCCACCGAAGTCATATAATTCCGCAATTGTTTTCCCCGGATGGCATAAACCAATTCGATAAGGCCGAATATCAATACGATAAAAAGCGTATAATACAAAATCTGAACATGGTTGGCCATAATAGCCAACGCCAGAAAAAGAGCCGTCAGTATAGCACCGGCCCATTTATTGCCCCGGAAAAGCAAATATACACTCCCCACCAAAGGCATCATATAACCGATAACATTTGCTTTTGTGACATGCCCTGCCACCAGAATAATAAAATTATAAGACACGAAACCCAAAGCAACGGCCCCGATAGCCGCAATCCATTTATTGATCCGGAAACAAAGCAACAGGATGTAAGCACCCAGCAAATACATGAAAATCGTACTTACAGGAAAAGGGAAGGCCCCCAAAGCATTCCGCACATACGACAACACATTATATTGTCCCATCGGAGCCGCAATCTGATAATTAGGCATTCCACCGAACATGCTGTTGGTCCAAAAAGTCTGACCTTCTCCCCTGGCATTATAATCCATGGTCTCTTTAGCCATATAATTCCAACTTTCCAGGTCATGGCCTAACAAAGTCTTGCCTTGCATAACCGGAGCACAATAGATAAATGCCAAAGCTAAAAAAGACAATACAATTATCACCTGTACACCGACAGCACGTTTATTCATCTTCATTTCCATAAAATACGTTGTGTTCTCATTTAACCTTGCAAAAATAATGTATTTTTGTGAAATTAAAGGCTGAAAGTCAAAACAAAACGGAATACAGTCAAAACCACTCAAATATATATTATGCAAGCAATCATATTGGCGGCAGGTATGGGAAAACGCCTGAAAGAACTCACCCGTGATAATACAAAGTGTATGATTAAAGTGAACGGTGTCACTCTGATCGAAAGGATGTTGCAACAAATCGACACCCATCACCTGGAACGCATTATCATTGTTGTCGGATATGAAGGAGAAAAATTAAAAGAATACATAAATACCTTATCCATAGCCACTCCGATTGTATTTGTAGAGAACCCGTATTTTGACCAAACCAACAATATCTATTCGTTATATTTAGCCAAAGACTATCTGACAGAAAAAGACACACTTCTATTCGAATCCGATTTGATTTTTGAAGATGCCGTTATCGACAGGCTGATCGAAAACCCTTACCCCAGTCTGGCGCTGGTTGCTAAATTCGAAAGCTGGATGGACGGAACTGTCGTTACATTGGATGAAAATAACAACATCAAACGTTTCATCTCACCGAAACAATTCTCGTTTGAAGAGATTCCGGGTTATTACAAAACAGTAAACATTTACAAATTCAGTAAAAAATTTTCTTCTTCACATTACGTTCCCTTCCTGGAAGCCTACTGCAAAGCATTGGGAAATAATGAATACTACGAACAGGTACTGCGTGTCATTACCTTATTGGAAAAACCGGAATTAAAGGCCCTGCCTCTCCATCACGAGTTGTGGTACGAAATCGACGACATCCAGGACCTTGACATTGCAGAATCCATTTTTGCAGAAGACACAATAACCCCCATTGCTTCCCGCTATGGCGGTTATTGGCGTTACCCTCATATTTTGGATTATTGTTATCTGGTAAACCCTTACTTTCCTAATTCAAGACTATTAGCGGAAATAAAAGCCAACTTCGAACGTTTGATCTGTCAGTATCCTTCAGGGGTAAGGGTAAACAGCCTGCTGGCCGGAAAAAATTTCAATATAAAACCGGAATACGTTGTCGTGGGAAACGGTGCCGCCGAATTGATTAAAAGCATCATGGAAAATATGGAAGGAAAGATAGGCATTACCTTACCGACCTTCGAGGAATACCCCAATCGCCGGGACAAAACAACTGTCGTCTCATTTATCCCTTCCAATCCCGATTTTTCATACACGGCACAGGATTTAAAAACACATTTTGCCGATAAGGACATTTCCGCCTTATTACTGATCAATCCTGATAATCCTTCGGGAAATTTTATCGGTTTCAACGAGGTTCTGGATCTATGTGAATGGACACAAAAAAAAGGTATCCGGTTTATATTAGACGAATCATTCGTTGATTTTACAGATGAATCCGTCCACAACACGTTGTTAAGAAACGACATTTTGGAAAAATACAACCACCTGATCATTCTAAAGTCCATTTCCAAATCGTATGGTGTTCCGGGACTACGTTTAGGCATTCTGGCCACATCCGACCCGCTTGTTATCGGCCGGACAAAACAGGACATCGCCATCTGGAATATCAATTCCTTTGCTGAATTTTATATGCAGATATACGGTAAATACGAAACCGATTACCAAAAAGCATGTCTGCGTTTTATCGAAGAAAGGGACTATTTAAAAAAACAATTAGAAGCGATTCCATGGCTTCGGGTAATCCCTTCTCAAGCCAATTACTTCCTGTGCGAGATAACCTCAAAATATACGGCTACAGAATTAACGCAGGCCTTATTGAAACACAATATCTTAATCAAAGACTGTTCCCGTAAAGCAGCATTTAAAGGCAGAAACTACATCCGGATTGCCATACGGGATACGGCAGACAACAATCAACTCGTTCAAACCCTGAAACAATTATGAATACCTCCCCTCTGACCATTTGCATCTGCGGAGGCGGCAATCTCGGCCATACGGTTGCAGGATATGTCGCTGCCAAAAAACAATTTTCGGTGAATTTGCTGACCAGCCACCCCGAAAGATGGCAACGGGAAATCACCGTAAAAGATGGCAACGGACATACTTTTTGCGGGGAACTGGCCGTCATATCCAATCAAGCGGAACTGACCGTTCCTCAAAGTGATATTATTTTACTTTGTTTACCCGGCTTTGCCATACAGGATGAATTATTAAAAATCAAACCTTTTTTAAAAGAAGGACAGATTATCGGTTCTATTGTTTCAAGTACCGGTTTTTTCTTTATTGCCAAACAACTTCTTTCACCCGGGATAGGCTTATTCGGATTCCAGCGGGTTCCTTTTATCTCCCGGATAAATGAATACGGCCGGTCGGCCTCACTTCTGGGATATAAGAAACAATTGAAAATTGCCATTGAAAATTATCCGGAAAAAGAAAAATTGCAACAGATGCTGTTTCAATTATTGGATACTCCTATCGAGGTTGTGCCCCATTACCTTGAAGTGTCTTTATCCAATAGCAACCCACTATTACACACCAGCCGTCTATATAATTTATTTCAAAATTACCGGGAAGGGATTTATTACGAAAAAGTACCTCTTTTCTATGAAGACTGGACAGACGAAGATGCAGAATTACTTATCCGGTGCGACAATGAATTTTTCCGGATACTGGATCGATTACCGGTCAATATCCGGGAAATACAGCCCATACTCAAATATTATGAGAGCCGGGATGCCCACTCTCTGGCATTGAAAATCCGCAGTATAGAAGCCTTCAAAGGCCTGCCCAGCCCTATGAAAAAAATAGCAGAAAACAAATATATACCTGATTTTACAAACCGGTATTTTCAGGAGGATTTCTCATTCGGATTGTCGTTTATCAAAATTATCGGAGATCAACTGGAAGTCGACATGCCCCATATCACGAAAATTTACAACTGGGCTTCCCGGTTTATATCGATAAAACAACCCGATTTTAAAATCGAATTCTAAATCCTTAAACATGGTCAGACAATTTTTTATCTTATCAGCCGGCATCCTGCTGTTCCCTTTTGTCTTTCTACTTTACATCCTCATAGGCAGAAAGAAAAAATTGTGGATTTTCGGATCGTGGAGAGGACAAAAATATTCGGACAACAGCAAAGCCCTGTTTGAATATGTATTGCAAAACGAAAAAGATATAAAAGCAGTCTGGATAACGAAAAACAAAACGGTCTATCATGAATTAAAATCCAAACAGTTCCCGGTGGTGATGAATCATTCTCCCAAGGCCGTGTACTACATGCTCCGGGCAGGATTCTCCACAGGTTCGTTAAGTGCCACAACAGATACCTTTGGATCCAAATGGTTTCTCGCTTATAAAATCACTTGCCTGTATCTCACGCATGGCATGCCATCCAAATACGCCGGATATGATGAACCCAAACTGGCACATAAAAAGAAACTCATCACAGAGAAAAAATCCATAGGACTCAAACTCTATTTTTCCGTATTTCCTCAAAAAAATCCCCGCAATCTATATTCTGTCAGTACATCCGATTTTTTTGTACCCTTTTTGGAATCTGCTTTACTGATTCCTTCAAACCGGATATTCGTTACAGGCACTCCCCGGTTAGACACATTATTCTCAACAAAAAAGAACGATTATATCACCGATATCCGGAAAAAATTTCCGACAGCCAAAATTATTATTTATATGCCCACCTTCCGGGCTTCCTTTGACGGCGGACCTTCATTCAAACCATTCGGGCAATTCGGATTCAATGCTGAAAAATTCATCCGGATTCTGGAAAAACACGACTATGTTTTCCTGAACAAAGGCCATTTTTGGGATGGAAGACTGTCAGAACGGGAATTTTCCGAACGTTTCATCAATGTCATCGATAACCCGCTGCTGGATGTCTATGATTTAATCAAAGACACAGACATACTCATGACAGATTATTCCAGTATTTATTTTGACTTCCTGCCCCTTTTGAAACCGGTTATCCTAACTCCTTTTGATTTTGATTCCTATACTCAAAATTACCGGGGACAATATTATGACTACCGGCAAGAACTACCCAGTATCAAAGCCTTCAACTGGAATGAAGTCTGTGATATACTGGAGAAAAAAAGCTATTTCCCCCTCACCGAAGCACAGACCCTAAAATACCACAAATACATCGACGGTAACAGTTCCGCCAGATTGACTAAAGAAATCCGAAAAATCCTGTCTATCTGACTTTATTCCGGGGCATATAAAACCAACGGAGAAAAAGAAAGAAACACCTCATCGGAAAAGAAATCCCGGACTTATGTTTCTGAAAATTCTGCAAAGCCTTTTGTAAGAAGGTGCTATGTTTTATTCCACCCAAAATCCGGCAGGCATAACACAAAGATTTATAACGAATCTCCGGTAAAAAACTATAATACAATCTTTTTACAACCTCCCGGCTATAATCCGCCTCATACTTATCTGCATATTCAGGATATTGTTCAAAAAAACGAGCGACATACTCCAAATGGCCGATCATCGGTTGTAAACTTTTAAATTCATAACTGTGCTGTGTACTTCCGGGATATAATACATGGTACAAATAGACACCGGAAGAATAAACGACTTTCCGGGCATAATGATATGCATAAAGATTAAAACCCCGATCCTCCAAACTGATTTTCCGGGTATCCGCAAAAACCAGCCGATACGTCATCAAAAACTCCCGCCTGTACAAATGATTTAAAACAGAAAAATAAAAACCTTCTCCTTTCAAAAGCCCCGATAACATGGAATCCCGGGCCGATTTTACTGCCGTAGGAAAATAATTCTTCCTTTTCAACTCTCCATTGAAGGCCACCTGATACATATCGGAAAATACGATATCGGCATCGTTCCCGACAGCTATGTTATACAAAGCTTCATACATATTCTCCTCACAATAATCGTCGTGATCAGCAAAAGCGACATACTCCCCGCCGGCCACCGACAATCCGGCATTACGGCTCTCTCCCACATGACAATTTTCTTTATTGGGGATAATCATTATACGCCCGTCGGCCGCAGCATATTTCTCAGCCAATTGCCCGCTTCCGTCCGTCGGACAATCCAATACCAGAATAATCTCGATATCGGACAGCGTCTGGGCAATCAAAGATTCCATACGTTTTTCAAAATACGGACCGGCATTATAAACCGGGACAATAACAGACACCTTGGCCATAACCTATAATTATTTAATAATCAACTATTTTTAAGACAGAATAAACGTCC
>NZ_DOED01000023.1:0-47819 GCF_003524185.1 Culturomica sp. | reverse complement strand
GGACGATTTAATTGTAGATTTACAATTTTAGATTAAATGAATCTGCCAACCGCCAGCTTGTTAAATAATTTAAAATTTACGTAAACGATCAATTCAACAGTTACCGCAAATTTTATTCAGTACCGCAATATGAATATCCTATATTTTGCAGACTCGGATATCACAATTAACAAGGGAGGAGTTAACCGGGTAACTCATTTTCTATCCAGAGAATTTATGAACATGCCCGGTTGGAAATGTTACCTGGCTTATCTCAACGAAAGCAAAGTGTTACCGGTAAGTGAATTTAACGGGAAAATACACGTCTCCGCCGATAAAGCAAACGAACAAATCAAGGAATTCATTGAAACCCGGCAAATCACGCAAATCATTGTCAATCTGACCACTAAAAAAAATATCTATTTTTCGCTCCCGATTCTTTATGCATTAAAATCAGAATTTCCCAACCTGCATATCATTTTTTGTTATCACACCTATCCGGGATGTGAGCTTTTTGGCATTCCCCCCGGGATCGGCTTACGACGCCTGCTTCACCTACCGGACCGGATGAACACCCTAAAGTCTATAATACAGTATATCGTCGGTAAAACACCGTTCAGCGGCATATCGAAAGCCTGCATACGACACAAATACCGCTTTATATACGATCATTGTGACCGCCTTGTCCTTTTATCTCCTCATTATATTCCCCGTTATGCCGAACTGGCGGATATTAAAGGTGCCAACCACATCATTGCCATTCCCAACCCATTGTCGCTGCCTGAAATTCTCTCCCCGGATCAACTAATCCGGAAACACAAAGAAGTACTGATCGTCGCACGCCTTACAGAGCCGGTCAAACGCCTCTCATTGGCCCTTAAAATCTGGCAGATCATTGAAAAAACAGAATCATACAACGACTGGAAATTGGTTATCTTAGGGAATGGTGAAGACGAGCTATATTATAAAACTCTGGCCCATAAGCTGGGTTTAAAAAATATTTCGTTCGAAGGCAGAAAGGAACCTTTGGAATACTACCGCCGCGCATCCATTTTTATGATGACTTCCCTTTATGAAGGTTGGGGACTGACCTTAGTCGAAGCACAGCAAATGGGGGTAGTCCCGATTGCTTTTGAATCTTACGAAGCTCTACAGGACATGATCCGGAATCACGACAACGGCATCCTGATTCCCGACCGGCATATCCACGAATATGCCGCCCAATTAAAAGAACTTATGACAGACTTCTGCAAACGGGAGGAAATAGCCGTAAATGCTTTAGCCAGTTGCCGGCAATTCAGCATCGGTCACATTATTCAAAAGTGGTGCCGTTTATTTAGTAATCTCTAAAAGTCCGGTATCCGGATTTGGAAATGACGATTCAAATAAATATCTTTTTTATATATATATTTGTCGGCACAATATATAAACAAAAAGATATCCTTATAAAATGCATACGCCTAAAATCAGTGTTATTATACCGGTTTATAATGCAGGTATCTATCTTCCCGAAAGAATAGAATCCATATTAAATCAAACGTTAAAGGATATTGAAATTATCATCGTACTGGACTGTCCGACGGACGGAAGCGATAAAGTAGCAGAATCCTATTCCCGGAAAGATGAACGGATCAAGCTGATTTATAACCCTGCCAATTTACACATCGGACTCAGCCGGAATCAAGGCTTGAAAGCAGCCACCGGAGAATACATCAGCCTGGTGGACCACGACGACTATTGTACTCCGGATATGTACGAAAAAATGTACTCCAAAGCACAGCAAAACCAGGCTGACATCGTTGTCAGCAATTTTTACGGTATAACAAGCACAGGAAAAACCCAGCGTTTCGGTTTCCCTCAAAACTATTCCGACGAAGTATTTCAAAAAGAATCATTCGCATTTTTAATCAGCGGCCCCTGTAATCACAATCCGGCCTGCTCCATTACATCGAATTTCAGTGTCTGGACACAACTCTTCAAACGACAATTTCTCGAAAAGCATCACATCGTTTTTCAGGATAACCGGGAAATAACGTTCGAAGATCGCTTGTTTTTGATAGAGACTTATTTCTTCGCACAAAAGGTAAATGTCATTCACGAAGCTTTCACCTATCATCGCTATCACCAGAGTAATTCCGGCTCAAATTACAGTTACAGATCCATCGAACTGATCACCAATTACCTGATGTACGTCCACGACTTCTTAAACAGGCAGCATATTTTGAAAAAAGAGTACATCCATTTTGCAGACAACATTCTCCTCTCACTGTACTCGGGTTTCCGCAATGAAGTGAAACACAAATCGCTGTTCAAAGCCTTACGGACTTTAACACCCATTCGCAAAAACCCGGCCTTCCAGCAGGCTCTCCGGTATCTGTACAAAAAAGAGAACCTGAAATACCTGAAAAAATACCCGGTAACCAAACTCTCATTCTTACTGCTGATAACACTATTCGGAAAAAAGACAGATTAATTTTTGATTTACGATTTATGATTTACGATTTACGATTCTTCTTTGAGGGTGGGGAGGATTACGGATATTATCTAAAATCATAAACCTACAATTTTAAATCCAGATTAATCCGACGCCAAATCCCTTGGTCAACCAATCTAAAATCTACAATTTAAAATTTAAAATCTACAATTTATACGTAGCATGCAACAGCCCTTTCCGGAAATCATAGGGTGGTTGTGCCTGGTAGCCCTCTGTTAAAAACAGCATATATCCCTGTGAAAAAGCGATTGTGTAATTGAAGCATTCCAATTTTGCAGACAGACGTTCAGGATCTCCTTTTTTGTGATAAGTACACACCAACAAATCAGAAATACGTCCCTCCTTCAAAAAAGCTGCCGCACCTTCCAGAACAGCAACTTCCGCACCCTCCACATCCAATTTCAAGATGTGGGGAACACTTTTATCTCTGAAAAAATCGTCCAATCGGACTGTATCGGACGAAGTCGTATCCGAAACGAAACGATTGACAATATGCACTTTATCCTTCCAGGGCTCAAAAGTGGCCTCCAAAGCCTCGATCCATCCGGCATCACATTCGAACAAATACAACTCCTTAACCCGGTCCACAATCTTCAATCCGAAATTCCCTTCCGCCACACCGATATCGGCAACGACACTATTTTCGGAAAGAGTCAGCCCATCGAAAAAATAATAATGCGGAGAATGCAAATCCTGCTCCTCTTCCAGAGAACGATAAGTCCGGACGGCTTCCTTACGGCTCATTCCTCTTTTGAAATACAATTTCTTTCCTTCCGGGGTATATACAAACCACAAATCCTTTTCCCGGTCCCGCAACACATTATACCCTCTGAAATTATACAAATGCACGAACGGATCATTAAAAACACCGACCAAATTCCAGCGAAGAAATTTCCGGATTCTTTCTGCCTCACCGACAGGCATATTCAAATCTCTACCCTGTTCCAGAAATAATCTCACACGTTGTGTCAACAAATACCTCGGACTACGCATGATTCTTTGCTTATTGTATTTACAAAAGCTCAACCATTTTCCTTTTATCTTTCTCAAACATTGACACGCCATTACTTCTCGTTTTTATTTCCAAAAAAATGAAACACATATTTATCCGCCAATGCACAAAACTCTGCGGATATTTTAAAATAATAAGTCAGGAAAAACCAAACGGAAACGATAATGACCGTCCGATACACTCCGTCTGCATAAGGATTACCGGCATACGGCAGCAACTCATTCAATCCCCACAAAAACAGAATCAAGCCTATCTGCTTAAAGATACCTGCCGAATAGGGATTCCCTTTTATTTTTTTCAAAACAATCCATTGCTGAAATGAATAACTCAACAAACAAGTAATCAAAGTTGCCATAGCAGCTCCGTTTATACCAAAATGAGGGATCAATAAATAATTAAAACCGATCGTCAGGGCTGTCAGGAAAAAAGTAAAATACAACCCCCAGTAATAATAACGCGAAAATGAAATCAATGAACCTCCGAAACTCAATGTCAAACTCACCAGACGGGACATTGCCAGAAAAAAAACGACCCATTTACCCGCCCGGTAAACCTCTCCGTTCGGAATAACGGAAAAAATAGTATCGATATTGATCCAAATCAGTAAAAACAACGTACTTCCGGCGATAAACTGATGCAAAGCCACTTTTTTATACAATAGGTTCGCTTCATTCAGATGCCCGTCTTTCAATGCGGAAGCAGCTAAAGGAGAAGCGATAGCCGTAATCGAACGCGCCGGAATTTCAATCACCGTCGCCATATAAAAAGAAATGGTATATATACCGGCGTAATTCAATCCCAATTCTGAACTCACCATAAAAAGATCCAATTGACCTATTATATTCCCACTTAAGGCAGCCGCCACCAGAAACAACGTGTATTTGCCGATCTTAACCAATAAATCCCTGTCAATGTATGTCGTATCGTGCTTCAAAGAAACAGAAGCAATACGGGAAACATAAACGAGACTTGCTACCATAGCCATGCCGTAAGCCAGGACAACACCGGTTACCAAACCGTTCAAATTCAAAAATTGAAAAGCATAGAGCAAATACACAGTCAGTAAAACGACACGTACTCCGATTTCCCGGATAAATTTAGGAACGACGATACGCAATAAAACATTGGCGTAAGTTTCCAAAACCGCCCAAAACACCAGAAAAATAACCAAAGGAATAATCCAATTGTAATAATCCACCAGTAGGGCAGATTTACTCTCGAAAAACTCAATCACCGGTGCTTTAAGAAGCCAAAACAGCGTAACAAATATCAAAGAACCGATGCAGGGCATAAGCATCAGATAAAAGAAAAAACCATTGTGATTTTTCTCCGGATTTTTGAAATAAGGGAAAAAACGCATCGCAGAAGCCGATGTCCCCAATTGCGCAAACCCTGCCACAAGAGCCGCAACCTCATAAATGACCTTCGTCAAGCCTATTTCTTCCGGTTTCAAAAAACGTGTCATGACAAACACTGTCGTTACAAACCCCAAAAAAGCCCCGACATAATTTACAATAGTCGCTTTTATACTCTGTCGGATAACAATACCCATAAGTTATCTCTTATTGCATCAAATCAGGTGTAGTTTCAACCCATTTATAGATTTTATCTCCTCTCCGGACTTTTTCCGGTACCGGCATCGAAAAAAGAATACCCTTTTTAACCTTCTCCACAGGCTGCAAATCGACCCGGATTTCCGGCACCCTCATTTCAATAACACCCGTCGTCTCCCCGACAATCAATACTTCATCTCCTACAGAAAGATCGAAAGATTCCAGCTTAAATTCCCCGACCTGAAGATTCGAAAAATAGTTCGTCACCTTGCCCAATGCTATCTTCTTCCGAGTCGCTTTCGAACCGTACACTTCACTCCACTCTCCCAAACGCTGTCCCAGGTAATAACCGTCCCAAAAGCCCCGGTTAAACACAGTCGCTAACCGTTGTTTCCAAATTTCAATTTTTTCAGCAGAATACGTACGATCCAAAATGGCTTTTAAAGCCTCATCGTAACAACGACAGACAGTCAATACATATTCAGCGGGACGGGCACGTCCTTCCAATTTAAACACCCTCACTCCGGCATCGATCATCTTATTCAGAAAACCGATCGTACAAAGATCTTTGGGAGACATGATATATTCGTTTTCAATATCCAGTTCGACCTCACCTTCCCGGTCCTTTACCGTATAGGCCCGCCGGCAGATCTGAAAGCAGGCTCCCCGGTTAGCCGACGCATTTTTTTCATGTAAACTAAGATAGCATTTCCCCGACACAGCCATACACAAAGCTCCGTGGGCAAACATTTCAATACGTATCAATTCTCCTTTCGGTCCACGTAATTGCTCTTCCTGTATCCGGCGGTAAATATCAGCCACCTGATTCATATCCATTTCCCTGGCCAATACCATCACATCCGCGTATTGGGCATAAAAACGTACCGTCTCGTAATTCGTAATATTACACTGCGTACTGATATGTATCTCAACTCCCCGGGAATGTGCATACAGAATAGCAGCCAAATCAGATGCAATAATGGCGGATACCCCGGCTTCTTTCGCACAATCGATCACCTCATGCATCTTCTGTAACTCATTGTTGTAAATAATGGTATTTACAGTCAAATAAGTCTTTACTCCTTTTTCCTCACAAATCCCCACTATATTTCTAAGATCGTCCAAAGTAAAATTAGCCGACGAACGGGCCCGCATATTTAAACCCTCCACGCCGAAATACACCGAATCCGCTCCCCCTTGCAAGGCCGCCGACAAAGATTCGTAAGACCCGACCGGTGCCATTATTTCAAAATCTTTTCTCTCCATACCGTAAATCAATTCATTTCCTGTTTTATCCTTCCCTTAAACCCAAAGAATTAAAACCTCCAATGCATCTTTAACTATTTCAAATTACATATTTCAGAACCCTGATTATTTTACTGACCTACAAAGGTATACTTTAATCGGTAATAAAAAAACAACTTCAAATTTTGAACCTGTACTTCCTATTTATCAATCCGGCAAATACAACTATAATAATGTATCTGTTTTATCATTATCAATGGAAAAAATTAGACAACAACAATTCGTTTTATTCAAATTCCGATTTTAAACGACTATTTTTTACTAAATTAGACTCGCTAAAAAGCATTGTAAGTTTTAACCTTAACACAAAATAGCTTTCTTTGGAGGCGTCGGTCCCGCCAAAAATCAGTCCAAACAATAAAACTATTTCTGAAAACGGACAACACAAGTTCATTGATATGCTGAAAACAAACACCTTAACCCAAGTCGTCAAAGGTCAGGGAAAATAAAAGAACGAAAGGTCGACTGCAAACAATCCTAAAAACAAAACACACACAACCAATAAATATCTATATATCATATATATACCACAAACCACTTAACGGATTTTAATAGAACTGGAGTAGAATTGAAATCATTATCACATTTTATTCTTTAATATTCCTGATTTGATTTTAATAGAACTGGAGTAGAATTGAAATCAGATAGCTGTGGGGATTTTATTCAGGTCAATTTGTTTTTTAATAGAACTAAATAGAATTTCCGTCCGTTTTTATAGACAGCCGGAGAAAATCCATACCCGGGAATCCATTTTCCGGTCTGACGATTTTTAAACAAATACTAAAAAATACACAATCCGGGAAATCTGTATATTTTTGATTATCGAATCATTAGCGTTAGTATTTCTTTTATTTTTGTATCCTCATTGAGTCGAAACGACAAAAGCTGTAAGTAAAACACATCGGTCTGGCAACTCCAGGCTCAAACAAAAATAAATAACGACAGCAGCCGGAGGATTGATGTATAAAAACATATCCCGGTAAACTTTCGGCCAGATTTATCGGTACAATAATGTTATAATTTAATTTGTTTATCCATGACTGAAAGTAAAAGCCCTTCGTTTATACAATCCCTGCTTCCCGTGCTGATTTTGATTGTTCTGCTATTTCTTAATGTAAAATACTTTGAAGATCCGATCGGTGGAGCCAACCAGATTGCCTTGTTTATTGCAGCTATAATAGGAGGACTGATCGGATGGCACAATAAAGTGAAATGGGAAAACATGCAACGCAAAATCGTTCAGACCATTCATTCGGCTATGACATCTATTCTGATCCTGCTGCTGATCGGGGCATTAAGCGGCGCCTGGATGATCAGTGGAGTGATCCCGATGATGATATATTATGGCGTCGATATTATGCATCCTTCCTACTTTCTATTGGCAACAGTCATCCTATGCAGCATTGTTTCTCTGGCAACGGGAAGTTCCTGGTCTACGATTGCAACCGTCGGGGTCGCCATCATCGGTATCGGGAATGCTTTCGGGCTCAATCCGGGACTAGTTGCCGGAGCGATCATATCCGGCGCATATTTCGGAGACAAAATGTCTCCGCTTTCCGACACCACCAACCTGGCTCCGGCAATCGCCGGTACCGATCTGTTCACGCACATCCGCTATATGATCTACACGACCGGTCCTACTATGATTCTGACCCTCGTTATTTTTGCCGTCATCGGCCTCTTTCATTGGAGCGACAACACAACCGTCAGCACAGAATTTATTAAGGAAGGAATAGCTCAAACCTTCCACATTTCGCCTTTCCTGCTTATCGTTCCCCTGGCTTTAATCATCATCATCATCAAAAAAGTACCCCCCATTCCGGCAATGATCTGTGGAACGACATTCGGCATACTCTTTGCCCTTCTGTTTCAAGGCGAACTACTGAACCAACTGATCACGGCGGAAGGATTAGAAAACAAATATCAACTATTGACCCAATCGGTATTTCAGGGAGTCTCGTTAACGACAGGAGTCACCGAAGTAGACAACCTCCTGACGACAAACGGGATGGCAGGCATGCTGAACACCGTATGGCTGATTATGGCAGCCCTTACATTCGGAGGAGTTATGGAAGCCTGCGGTTTTTTGAAAAAAGTAACCCAAACCTTCCTTCTATTCATTACCAACCAAACTTCACTGGTCGGTACAACTATCGGCACGTGCATATTTTTCAATATCACGGCCTGTGACCAATATCTGGCTATTGTCATTCCCGGAAAAATGCTTCAAAAATCTTATCAGGAAAAAAAGCTGAAACCCGAAGTACTCAGCCGGGCCCTCGAAGATTCGGCTACCATGACTTCGGTGCTCGTTCCCTGGAATAGTTGCGGAGCAACACACTCCAAAGTATTGGGAGTCGCCACGCTGGAATACCTCCCTTTTTGTTTTTTCAACCTGATTTCTCCGCTCATGAATATCTTTATCACCGCTATCAATTATAAAATCCGGAAATTAAAATAAAGAAGGTCAGTAAAGATTAACATCCCTAATACCGGGACGAAAAGTGGAAAATAGAGCCTGGAAATAAAAAAAAACTAAGGAATTAGTTTTGTAACTAAAAAATTAGTTATATATTTGTCCTATAAATAAGGGAGAAAATGAAAGAACTGACAAAAGCTGAAGAACAAATCATGCAAGTGCTATGGGAACTGAACCGGGCATTCGTAAAAGAAATTGTAGACAAGCTACCGGAACCCAAACCGGCTTATAACACGGTTTCAACAATCGTGCGCATATTACAGGACAAAGGGTTCGTAAGTCACGAAAGTTTTGGCAAAAGCCATTGTTACTATCCTTTAATGGATAAAGAAACATATACCCGTAAATTTCTCCGGCATTTTATTGGCAATTATTTCAATAATTCATTTCCGCAAATGGTATCTTTTTTTGCCCGCCAGGAAAAAATCGACATTCGGGAACTGGAAGAAATTCTCAAACAACTGAAAGCCAACCAAAACTAAAACGATATGTTATTTTTGACCTACATATTGAAATCCGCAACCATTTTAGGAATAATGCTTTTGTATTATCAAATGGTATTGAAAAAACAAACTTTTTTCAACCTCAACCGGATTTATTTGTTGGGATCAGTCATTTTTGCGGTTTGCATACCCTTTATACAAATTACTTTAACGGTGAACGAAAACGTTTCCCCACTTCCGGTATTACCGGCAAACTTCTTACAGGAAATCGAAACCGCCTCCCAACCGGAGCATATCCAGGCCCATGGCAATAGTCTTTACGACTATCTAAAATACATCTATTGGGCGGGCGTATTTTTATTCGGTTTACATTATCTGTCTTTTTGGAATAAATTATTCTGGTTAAGCCACGAACACCCGCATAAAAAATTCAGAGGCTTGTATTTTATATTATTACAAAACAAAAACCATTCAACCTTCTCAGTATTCAACCGTCTTTATATAAACACCCAAGGACTTGACAAAGAAAACAAACACAAGATATTCGAACACGAAAAGATTCATATCCGGCAATTACACAGTCTGGACCTTCATCTTCTCAGTATCCTTTGTATTTTCAATTGGTTCAATCCTCTCATCTGGATATTCAAAAAGGCTATAGTCCAAAACCATGAATATATAGCAGATCGGCAAGTTGTCAGGAGATTTCAAACCGGTAGTTATCTTCGGCTGCTCGTCAATCAGACACTGAAAGGAGACCTTTCTTTCAGCAATGGTTTTTCATGTTCAAATCTTAAAAAACGTATGATTATGATGACACAAAAACAAACACCCAGGTATAGGATATGGTATTACATTCCTGCTTTTATTCTTAGCGGAGTATTATTCCTATCTTTCAGTTGCATCGTTACCGGTAAACCGGCAATTGCCAAACCGGCAGAATTTTTTTCCGAAACAATTAAAACTCTGGCTGTCCAATCCCAGGATACGGCAAAATCAGAAGTTTTCCAAGTGGTAGAAGAGATGCCTCAATTCAGCGAAGGCAGCCCCACAGCATGGATAAACAAACATATTAAATACCCGGTCGAAGCTATCGAAAAAGGTATCGGTGGTAAAGTTTATGTCAGCTTTATTATCACCAAAACCGGAAAAATCAGGGATGCGAAAATAGCCAAAGGTGCTAATCCGCTATTGGATGCAGAAGCGCTTCGGGTAATCAGATCTATGCCAGCGTGGACTCCCGGAAAGCAAAAAGGACAAGCGGTAGATGTCCAGTATACATTACCAATCAATTTTGGAATAAGCAAACCGGCAGCACCCAAGCAGCAAACGGATACACCGGCTCCGAAAGCGGATGACATTTTTCAGGTAGTAGAAACAATGCCCCGGTTTAACGGCAATCAAAAAGCATGGTTGCAGGAAAACCTCCGGATTCCGGCAGGAGTAGATGTAAAAGCGCCAGTCAGAACTTACGTGCAATACGTTATTTTTGAAGACGGAACAATCCACAATGCAAAAATTTCCAAAAGCAGCGGCAATACGGCTCTTGATAACGAAGCTTTACGGGTCATCAACGCCATGCCGGCATGGACACCCGGAAAACAAAGGGGACAAGCTGTAAAAGTAGCTTATACGCTTCCAATCGTATTCGAGCCGACAACAGCAAAATAAGTCAACATATAAATTGCAGATTTTTGATTTACGAATTTTTAATTATACGCACAAATCAATCCCATCTTTGGGGGAAAATCAAAAATTAATGCAGGTTCAGGTATTTTTATCCGAATAATATAATACCGTATAATTATCCACAGCACTTACGATTGCAAAGTGCTGTGGATTTTTTAAATCCTGAAAAATTTTTCTACCTTTGTTTTATCCGATATTCGATACTGTTTTATTTAACTGTTACAGATGTAATTTATTTAAAGGCAGTGACAATATAGAGGAGGTCCGTTTAAATCATTCAAAAAATAAAATATGAACGAGGAAGTAAAATTATTTATGGACGATGCTAAAGAGCAAATGCAAAATGCCCTGACCCATCTCGAAAATGAACTGGCAAAAATCAGAGCCGGGAGAGCCAATCCTAAAATTTTAAACGATGTACTGGTAGATTACTACGGTACACCGACCCCGTTATCTCAGGTGGCCAATATCACAGCTCCCGATCCCCGTACAATTGCAGTACAGCCGTGGGAAAAAAATATGCTGGCCCCCATTCAAAAAGCAATCATGAACGCCAACTTAGGTTTCAATCCGGACAACAACGGAGAAATCATCCGCATTAACGTACCGCCTTTGACAGAAGAACGCAGAAAAGAATTGGTGAAACAAGCAAAAGGCATAGGAGAAACAGCAAAGATCAGTATCCGGAATGCACGCCGCGATGCAATCGATGAATTCAAAAAACTGGTCAAGGAAGGCCTGCCGGAAGATGTAGCCAAAGATGCCGAAACCGAAGCTCAGAAAATGACAGATACCTTCAGCAAAAAAATAGAAGACATGCTGATCGCCAAAGAAAAAGATATTATGACGATATAAGAAAAGCCGCATTTGCGGCTTTCTTTATATCAATGCATTGGCTCTTTCCAAATCCTCGGGCGTATCGATACCGATAGATTCGTGATCGGTGATACGAACAGCTATTTGATAGCCGTTTTCCAACCACCTCAATTGCTCCAACGACTCTGCTTTTTCCAATCTGCCTTGAGACAAGGCCGTAATCTCTTTCAGTACTTCCGGACGATAAGCATACATCCCGATATGTTTATAAAAAACCGCTGTTTTTATCCATTCTTCCTGATCGACACCTCTGCAAAAAGGCATCGGAGAACGGGAAAAATAAAGAGCTTGTCCCAAAGCGGAAAAAACCACTTTTACTTTATTCGGATCAAAAACATCCGCATTACACTCGAACCTTTTAGCCAAAGTTGCAATTTGAACCACCGGATTTTCAAAACAGGCAGCCAAAGCACGAATCTGTTCCGGAATTATAAAAGGCTCGTCCCCCTGAATATTCACGACGACATCGTATTCTTCCTGCCGTAAAGCCATCACATTACAATAAGCCTCATAACACCTGTCCGTACCGCTGCAATGTGTCGCAGCCGTCATGACGGCTTTTCCTCCGAATGCCACGACCCGGTCATAAATCCGCCGATCATCCGTAGCCACATAAACACAATCGGAAACAGCAACGGCCTTTTCCACCACATGCTGTATCACCGGTTTTCCGCCGATTTCCGCTAACGGCTTGCCGGGGAAACGGGTAGAAGCATAACGCGCCGGAATAAGAATCAATACTCGCATCCGGAACCTATTTAATGACTTCCTTTGTTTCCTTCGGTTCCTTCTTGATCATCTGGCAATTTCCATTGAAGAATACCCCCTGATCTATCGACAACACCGAAGACACGATATTTCCGATCACCTTGGCCGGAGCTTTTAAAGAAACCGTATTACTGGCTGTTATATTGCCGAGTATCACTCCCATCACATCGACATTTACACAGTCGATATCCCCTTCAATCTTGGCCGTATTTCCGACAACAAGCCGTCCTGAAGTGACAATCTTACCTTTGATGATGCCATCTATCCGGATATCATTCTTTGTTTTTATATCTCCGACAATAACAGTTCCTTCACACAACAAATTGACAGCATTACTATTCGTTTCTTTGCCCATACGCTTATTTATTTATTTTATCTTGCAATCTTAATCCTTTCTCTATCACTGACGATGTATACAACTTCAGACAGGAGGTAATCAGATGCCCCTTTATTACGGCATGTTCTTCTAAAAAAGCTTTATGTACAACCTCCACATTTCCTTTTATCACACCGCTGATATATAAATTATCACAATACACATCTCCGTCAACTTCTGCACCCTCCGCAAGTACCAAATCCGATTTACAATGGATATCGCCCGCTACCCGTCCCTCCAGATAAATACTGTTCTCCGAGCGGATATTCCCATTTACCACAGTATCTTTCAATACCCGTGACCCTTTATTATTTACATCCCAATTATAAGACTCCATATTCACATGTAAAATCAAAGACGAATATAGATAAAAATGTTGGTCGAGCCAAATAAAAAACTGGTGACATCCTTCCGGATATCACCAGTTTTCCCCTTGGAATCACATTCCTACTATTTCGTATCGTATGCCCATTTTAAATAAACAGATCCCCATGTAAAACCGGCCCCAAAAGCCGAAAGAATCAGATTATCTCCTTTGTGCAATTGTTTTTCCCATTCATAAAGGCAAAGCGGAATTGTCGCAGAAGTGGTATTCCCGTACCTTTGAATATTGATCATCACTTTAGAGGGATCGAGTCCCATCCGATGACCTGTCGCATCGATAATTCGCAGATTAGCCTGGTGAGGCACCAACCAAGCGACATCTTCTGCCTTCAGATTATTTCTTTCCATAATCTCAACGGATACGTCCGCCATCTTGGATACCGCATGTTTAAATACATATTGCCCATCCTGAATGATATAATGTTCGCGGTTCGTTACTGTCTCTAATGAAGGCGGATTTAAAGAGCCGCCGGATTTCATATATAAATGAGACCGTCCACTTCCGTCAGAACGTAAAATATGATCGATCACACCCAAATTCTCCGTCGTCGGTTCAAGCAAAACAGCGGCAGATGCATCCCCAAACAACGGACAGGTTTTCCGATCCGTATAATCGGTAATAACAGACATTTTTTCTGCTCCGACAAAAACAACCTTTTTATAGCGACCGCTCTCCACATATTGTGTAGCCGTCACCAATCCGTATATAAATCCGGAACAACCGGCATTCAAATCAAATCCGAAAGCATTTCGGATTCCGACCATGTCTGCGATAATCTGGGCGTTAGCCGGAAAATGCATATCCGGAGTAACTGTCGCACAAATCAATAAATCCACCTCATCCGGACTTGTTCCTGTCTTTTTCAACAAATTTTCTACGGCCCGGGCTCCCAGATAAGCACTTCCTTTGTCTTTATCCTTCAGGATATGCCGTTCTTTGATACCGACTCTGGTCATAATCCATTCGTCAGTAGTATCTACCATCCGACTCAATTCCTCATTATTCAGAATATAATCGGGAATATAGGCTCCAACTCCTGTTATTATTGCTTTTGGTCTTTCCATAACATGTATTTAATATACTTTGATTTATTTCTTCCCTGGCTTTTGTTCGAAAATTCCGGTCATCTGACAACAATTTCCGACATAAAAAGTCAGAAGTACACTAACGGGATTTAAATAAACAGGCATAGCCCCCTATACTATAGGAGGCTGTGTATGATAAGAACAATCCCGTATAGTATAAATCAGGCAACTACTGTTTTCTCAATAGCTAATTTTCCCCTGTAATATCCACATTCAGGACATACGGTATGATACTGTACAGCAGCACCACAATTAGAACACTTTGCAATTGCCTTCACGGTAAGTGCATCGTGAGTTCTTCTTTTATTCCTTCTCTGCTTAGAGATTTTGTGTTTAGGATGTGCCATTTCTCTTTACTTTATTTAGTTATTAATTAATTTTTTCAATTCATCCCATCTGGGATCTGTAGGTTTATCTTTTTCTTCCTTTAAATACTTACCCAACATTTCCTCCATCTCACCGTCACACTCACCGTCTTCATGCACAACCCGAATCGGATAATTCAACATATAGACCTCATACAAGCAAGTGCTCAAATCCAGGAAGTCATCTTCCGGTGCCAAAACGATAAAATCGTCATCATTTCCGGACTCCCGCTCACTCTGTTTTACATACATCTCCATTTCTCCCTCCACCTTCAAATCCAATTCTCCCAGACAACGATCGCATGCCGATTTTACAGAGCCGTCAATTTTTATTCTTACTTCCATAAGTAACGAACTCTTCAAAATCTCGACCCTGGCATTCACAGCACCCTGGGTTCCTTTTGTCGCATCAAAACAATTAAAAAAATTGTCATCCAAAACAAAATCGAACACGTGACGTCCCTCTCCCAAACCCCGGTGAGCTATTTTATATTCTGCCAGTCTGTCCACAATTCTAGAAGTAAAACGGCGCAAAGATAGAACAAAAAGTAAAAAGTAAAAAACAAACAATGAAAAAAATGATTAATGCCAGACGATTTACCTCCGTTTCCTTTAGCAACTTAAATCCGCAGAACAACAACAGAGCTTATTTCCGGCCAAGTTCCGGATTCAAAAAACTGACGTTTTAATTTTAGATTTCAGATTGACGATTTTCGATTATACCCACAGTCCTTCCTTGCAAAATGAAGAATCGTAAATCAAAAATAAACGGATGATTTATCACCGGGCGGCATCCGGAAGGCAATGAACCGCCCGGTTCCCGGAAGCATCGGCTACGATTCTTAAGGACCAAATCCTTTGATTATAAGAATATTTTATATACCTTTGTCCTTCATTTTGAAGTGGTCTGTGCTTTAAACTGTAAGGCTGAACCTTAGCCATTTACCTTACAGGCACATTCTGGGATAAAGGATTTATCAGTCTGCCCGGCTGTCGCGTTTCCCTTAATCCAAAGAACTGCAAGCACTTATCTTTTCAAAATACAAACAGATGTTTAATATTAAATTAAAAACAAGTGGATCAAATTAGTTACAAAACGACTTACGTCAACAAAGCCACGGTAAAAAAAGAATGGCTCTTGATTGACGCAGAAAACGAAGTTTTGGGACGTCTTGCCGCTAAAGTTGCGAAACTCCTGAGAGGCAAATACAAACCGTCCTACACTCCTCATGTAGACTGCGGTGATAACATCGTTATCATCAATGCCGAAAAAATCGTGTTAACCGGAAATAAGTTAACCGAAAAACAGTATACCCGTCACACCGGTTATCCGGGTGGACAGAGACACACCAATCCGGCCGCCGTATTAGCGACACATCCGGAAAGAGTTATCGAACATGCTGTTAAAGGAATGCTTCCCAAAAGCCGTCTTGGAAGAGCCGTGCTGAAAAACCTTTTTGTATATGCCGGTTCAGAGCACAAACAAGAGGCTCAACAACCGAAAAAAATCGATTTAAATTTATTTAAATAATAAGGTATGGAAGTAATTAACGCTATCGGTAGAAGAAAAGCAGCAGTAGCTCGCGTTTATGTAAACGAAGGAAAAGGTAATATCACGATCAATAAAAAGAATCTGGAAGAATACTTCACATTACCGACACTTCAGTATGTTGTAAAACAACCTCTTGAATTATTAGGTGTAACCGGTCAGTACGATATCCGGGTAAACCTTGACGGAGGTGGTTTCAAAGGGCAGGCAGAAGCATTACGCTTAGGTATTGCCAGAGCCTTGGTAGAAATTAATGCAGAGAACAAACCTCAGTTGAAAGCCGCCGGCTTCCTGACCCGTGACCCACGTGAAGTTGAACGTAAAAAACCGGGTCAACCGAAAGCTCGTAAGAGATTCCAGTTCTCTAAACGTTAATAGCAGTTTAGTATCTAAATTGACGGGACTTCTGATCAGGACTACCCGACAATTGCTTAAATTAAGAATGTAAACTTTTAGAAAAATTATTTATGTCTGTAAATTTTGACGAATTATTAAATGCAGGTTGTCACTTCGGACACCTCACCCGTAAATGGAATCCTAAAATGGCTCCGTATATTTTCATGGAGCGTAATGATATCCACATCATCGACCTGAACAAAACAGCTATCCAGTTAGACAAAGCTACTGCAGCTTTAAAACAGATCGCTAAATCAGGACGGAAAATTCTGTTTGTTGCAACAAAGAAACAGGCTAAGGACATTGTTGCAGAAAAAATTTCTAATATCAATATGCCGTATGTAACGGAAAGATGGCCGGGCGGTATGCTTACCAACTTCCCGACAATCCGTAAGGCTGTTAAAAAAATGACTACCATCGATAAGATGGAAAAAGACGGTACATTCGATCACCTTTCTAAGAGAGAAAAACTCCAGATTGCCCGCCAACGTGCAAAACTGGACAAGAACTTAGGAAGTATCGCTGATTTGACCCGTCTTCCTGCAGCCCTTTTCATTGTTGATGTTATGAAAGAATACATCGCAGTAAAAGAAGCCCGGGCATTGGGAATTCCGGTGTTTGCTATGGTTGATACCAACTCTGATCCGGACACGGTAGATTTCGTTATTCCGTGCAACGACGATGCATCTACTTCTATCTCTTTGATCATGGACACGGTTTGTGACGCTATCAAAGAAGGCTTGAACGAAAGAAAAGCTGAAAAAGATAAAGAAGGAGACAAAAAGCCTGTCGGCAAAAAAGCTGAAAAGGTAAACGCTGAAGCAGGAGCCGAAGAAGCCGTTGAAGTAGAAGAGGTTGAAGAAACCCAAGAAGCAACAGAAGAATAAATCGATTTCAGATTTACGATTTCAGATTTACGATTATAATACTCTGAGTAAAACAATCTGAATCCGGAATCGTAAATCGTAAATCTTAAATCAAAAATCAAGTTATGGAAATAAAAGCAGCTGAAGTAATGAAGTTGCGTCATGCAACGAATGCAGGGATGATGGACTGTAAAAATGCGCTTATCGAAGCCGAAGGAGACTTTGATAAAGCAGTAGACATTATCCGTAAAAAAGGTCTTGTAGTTGCCAGCAAACGTGCCGACAGAGAAGCCAAAGAAGGCTGTGTATTGGCTGTTGCCGAAGGCAAAAAAGGCGTTATGGTTAGCTTGAATTGCGAAACCGACTTCGTAGCTAAAAACGAAAACTTTATCAACTTCACCCGTCAAATCCTCGACTGTGCATTAGCAAATATGCCGGCTGATAAAGAAGCTCTGCTGGCTTTGAATATCGAAGGTCGTTCTATCGCTGATCAGATTGCAGAACAGACCGGTGTTATCGGTGAAAAACTGGAGTTGGCATACTACGGCAAAGTAGAAGCTGAAGCTACAGTCGCTTATATCCACCCGGGTAATAAACTGGCCACGGTCATCGGATTCAATAAAGAAGCCGACAACCAGGTCAAGAGAGATGTTGCTATGCAAGCAGCAGCTATGGCTCCGGTATCAATCGATAAAGACGATGTTCCGGCAGATATCGTAGCTCACGAGTTGGAAATCGGTAAAGAAAAAGCCCGCGAAGAAGGTAAACCTGAAAACATGCTTGAGAAAATTGCTCAAGGACGTTTGAACAAATTCTTCCAGGAAGCAACTTTATTGAACCAGGCATTCGTAAAAGAACCGAAAGAAACAGTTAAAACTTACATACAAAGTCATGATAAGGATTTAACCGTTACCTCTTTCATCAGATTTACACTGAATGACTAAAAATAAAAGCGCCTTTCGGGGCGCTTTTTTTACAATCAGACCAACTTATCTCTCTTTCTCTTTTACCAATGTCACGTATTTGATAAAAATATCGGAATACCAGCGGGAACCTTTAGGACGATGATTATCATCATATACATCTATCAACTCCAATTCCACTTTATCCAGAACACTTTCCGGTAATGTCTCCTCCGCATTCCGGGTGGAAACCAATACAAAAGGCAATCCAGCGGGTAAAGAATCTTTCTGCATATCCCAGGGCAATATTCTGCGCCCGGCCTCATACACCAATTCAATACGCAAATTTTCCCCTTCGGGATAATAAAACGGGACCCCTGACAATTTTTCTATTTTCCGGACACCGTGTATGCTTTTCCATTCCACATTATTGAATAAATTAGCCACAGAGGGCATCAGGAATATCTCAACAATAAAAAACAGGAATACCACGCCCCAAAGCATTAAATAAGGCCGGATTCTGACAATAGAACGAACCAGCAACCAGAATACAAGCAAAAATAAACAGGCAATAAAAATAAAACGCCCCAATCCCATCTTATCTTCTGCATAGAAAAGTACATACACAGCCACCGGTAAAACCAATCCCACCAAAGCAATTACCCCGGCATTGATACGGAATATAATTTTATCCGGATTCAGCAAACCTTTTCTACGGATCTGATGTGACCAATAAACAAACAAATGAGCGACAACCAAAGCTGCCGGAATCAGTATCGGCAATAAATAACGCGTTTTTTTCTCCGGAAGCAGAGACAACAGGATCAGGACGGAAAAAGTCCAGGCTACAGTCAGCAAATATTCCTTTTTTAAAGTCACCCTCTTTTTCCAGTAAGGCCAGATCAAAGCCGTAATCAGAAATAGCGACCAGATACCTGACTCCAGGAAAAATTTCCAATAATAATACCAGGGCCGGACATTATGTGACAACCAGGCCGTAGATTCCTTATCAGCCGCAAAAAGTGCCATATCCCGATGATACAAAAGAAGGTATACGGGCCACCAGCAACTGATAGCCAGGCAAATCAACACCATGACCAGCAAAGGAAAACCTTTCTTTTTAAACGACGGCCGGTAAAGGATAAAATAAGACAACAGGAAAGGCAACAATAAAGCATAAAAGGATACAGGACCTTTCCCTAAAAAAGAGAGGCCCATCAAGACCCCGGCCATACCGAAATTCTTCCACTGCCGGCCCTCCTGTTCAAAAGCTTTATAAAAGAAATAAATGGCCCCGAGCATAAAACTGTGGCAATAAATATCCCAGGTCGCCGTTCGTCCCATCAATATAATATTGAAGGAAGTACACAACACCAGGGCCGCAACCAAACCGTAACGCCGGTTATTCGTCAGTCTGGAGGCAAAAGCATATAAAAAAAACACCAGCAATGTCGCTGCAATCCCGGCAACAGCCCTTTGCAGGGAAAGATTATCCGGAGATATCAACTCAACTCCGGCCGCCAGCCAGGTGGGGAGAGGCGGTTTTTCCAGGCGAAGCACACCATTCATTGTCGGCACCAGCCAATTGTCGTACTCAACCATTTCATGGGCCGTAATCAGGTTACGGGACTCCATTATATCCGGATAAACTACCTTATTATGAATAAAAAAGGTAAAAAAGCAGACAATCCCTAACAATAAAAAATGGAAATTCTTTTTGTCATACATAGCCGAAAAATTAGAATTTATCACCAATCATCAGACAAATGTAATATTTTAATTGTAGGATTTAAATTTTAGATTTTAGATTTATAGACCGAATAAGTGATCACGTATCCGCTTGAGACAGCATCCAAAATCGTAAATACATAAAAATCAATAAGGCGAATTGTATCCGTCTTTAACACATCTTACACTTCGGGGAATTTCCAAATTGGCATGTTCTGAACTCAAACTGGAAGCATTGATCAGCCAAATCGATGCCGTACCGTCGCCATTTACCGGAGAACCGGACCACCATCCACCTCCCACAGAAGCCGATCCGAATGCAGAAACATCGAAATTATCGTTCAGATTACTCCAATCCTCGTTTGTAGGAATACGCCATCCCTGGGGACATATATTCGTCAATTCATTGTAAGTATACCCGTTTGCTTTCGTATATTTCAGATCTTCCGTCATCCACAATTTATTATCGAAACGATAAATCGTATACGTACGCTCATCCCGGGTGTCAACAAACGGATCTCCCAAAACCCAAGTCGTCTCTACCGTCAGAGAAGAAGTCCACACCCGTCCTTTTTGATCTGTCAATAACAGCACAACTTTATTATGATCCCATGCCCCGGGCGCTTGAATCGTCAACGTACCGGAACCAACGGCTTCGTCATAATACTGCAATACCTTCCAATTACCACCGACAATTGTCGTCAATGATAAATTCTTAGCATAGGAACCACTGACCGAAAAATTGACATTTTCACTGGAATTCTTCCGTACGGAAAGTGTACCGCTGACATTAAACGCAATAGTTATCTCTATATATTTGGCTACTTTGAAAGTAGTGCCGTCAGCCATGCTAAACAGGACATATTCGTCAGAAGATACGGCATCCACGCTTTCAATCAGAGAATCCCCTTTATCGCCCTTTTCTCCGCTCACCTTATACCACAATGTCCCTCCATCGACAGACAAATAATACGCAGACATAACAATCGCATTCCCCGCAGCATCTTGAGTCACCGTTACCGGTAATGTCGCACCGGCAGCAACCTGAGGCGTCGGAGCATCTTTTCCGGATACCGGAACATAACTACCGTCCGGAGTTGTCATAAACGCATCGTTCACTGTCCAATATAAGGTTTCATCTCCAGGTGTCGCGGGGTCTTTTTTCATTCCGATCACCGGAGAACTGCCTTCCGGGCCTTCCGCTCCGGGATCGCCTTTTTGCCCGTCCACTCCGTTATAAATCTTGTACGAAGGAGATATTTCCTGTCCGGTAATATCCATCAGCTTAATCTCCCAGCCGGTTTTTCCCCCCTCAGCAACCGGATCCAAAACGTCGATGCTCTTGATATATTTCGTTTTATCCAATACGTTTTTTAAAGCTTCAAAATTAGTATTCAAAGCATCCAGTTTATCTTTGATCTCCGTTACCCATTTTTTCGTCGGCACATCCACGACAGTACCATCCGTAAACGTAAAACGGATCCAATATTCATCGGGTTTTACCAACTCTGCCGTAAAACCGGCATCGGCAGGGTCTCCCGGTTTGCCATCCTCACCCGGCGTACCCTTCTCACCGGATACCCGTACCCATGCAATACCTCCATCCACCGACAGATAAACCGCCGCAATATCGATGGCATTTCCGGAAGCGTCTTGAGTAATGTGCAAATCATTCTGCAACTCTTGTCCGCTCTTCAATTGCGGCAGAAGCGCATCCTTACCGTCCTGTCCCGGATCTCCCGGAGTCCCGCTGTCGCCTTTATCCCCCTTGGCCGGGAAACGGTTCCCCCCTTCATCCATGATATATTCCCCATCCTTCGTCCAATAATAACCGCCGTCCGCCGGATCCTGCTTTATGGAAATTACCGGAGTTGCAGCATTTTGCCCATTGTAAATCTTTATCGTTTCACGAACACCGTTTTTCGTATAAATCAATTCATAACCGCTTTTTCCATCCTCATCGAAAGGAGTTACAGAGGTTATGATAATCCCGTTATTGAGAATCTGATCGATAGCATCGATACGGTCATTCATATCCTGAATAGTCTGCTGAATCGTATTCATCCATTTTTGAGTCGGGACAACAACAGGATCCGCCACATTTTTCAACGTAAGGGTCAACCAATATCCGTCCGCCGATAAAGACACATTTTCAAAAAAGGAATCGCCGGTATTACCATCTTCTCCCGGTTTTCCGGGTTGACCTTCCGGACCGGACACTTTTGCCCATGTCACACCGTCATCGACAGAAAGGTAAAAGGCAAAACCGTCGATCGGATTGCCCTCCATATCGGTAGCGACAGACAACATACTCCCTAGTTTCAACTGCGGAGCCGGTGCACTCTGTCCGGGAACACCGGCCTCTCCCTGCTGACCGTTGACCGGAATCGGATTGCCGGATGCATCTTTCAAAAGCTCGCCGTTGACGACCCAATAATAATTTTTATCGTCGCCCGTACCTGCCTGAACGCTAATTGTCGGAGTCAATCCTGCCAATCCGTCTGCACCGTCCCGGATGATAATCGTCCGGTCTCTTCCGCCGAATGTGCGGCATAACAATTCATAAACCTTCTTTCCGTTCTCCGTTTTTTCCGTTACACTCCTTATAATCATCCCCCCTTGTAAAAACTCTTTGACGGCGAGTACGTCCGCACTTAAACGAGTCAATTGCTCGGCCATATTATCGATATACAACTTCGTCGGGACAACAATATCCTCACTTCCGTCACCTAATTTAAACGTCACATAAAAACCGTCGGGATCTCTCACAACTTCTACAATCAGCCCACTTTGCCCCGGATCTCCCTGTTCCCCTTTATCCCCGGGGATACCCTGATCTCCGGTAAGCCTTACCCATTGAGAACCGCCGTCCACAGAAAGGTAATTAGCAGCCGGAATAATATTCTCTCCACCGATTGCCGTTGAAATGCCGGCATTTATCAGCTCCGTACCGGTTTTTATCTGCGGAGCTCCCAGTGCATCCTGCGCATTCGCTTTAATCGGCTGCCCGTTATACAATAAATCGACACCGTTGATCGTCCAGTAAAGATCGGACTGGTCCCCTCCATCTGCCGGGGTTGCGCTCCGTATACCAATCACCGTATTACCGAGCAATATTTCTGTACCGTCACTAAATGCAATTTTATATTGCTGCACATATCTGCCGTCCTCACTCCGTATTTCCGTTACTGCAGTTATATATTTGCGGTCCGCAACCTGATTCAGTAAATTCCACACATCCGTAAACTCCGTATTGATCTCATCAAACTTCGACTTTACCCAATCATACAAAGCGACCTTTATTTCTGTACCATCGCTCAAAGTAAAAATCACCCAACCGTTCGTCGCATCTATCTCAGGCGCCTTTTTAAAAAAAGCATCTCCGGTATCTCCCTTATCTCCGCTATCGCCTTTCTCTCCCGAAACCCGGGCCCACGTCACTCCGTCCACAGACAAATACCACACCCCGGCAACAACAGGTTGCCCCTGAACATCCGCCGGCACCGACAATGCTTCCCCCAATTGCAACTGAGGCGTAATTGCACTCGCTTTTACAGGTTGTCCGTCAATCAATAACTTCTCTCCGTCGACTGTCCAATAATAATCATCGCCTTCTTTTACCACACGTATCTCCGGAGTAGCTCCGGCAGGACCGGTAACCCCATCCTTACCGTTATAAACATCGGAATAAGTCGCATCATTATAACTGATCCGCCAGCCGATCTCCTTTCCCTCTGCATCTTTCAAAGGAGCAACGTCCGTAATGTATTTGGCATTCGTAATCCAAGTATTCAATGTGATAGCTAAATCATTTACCTGCTGCACCAAAGTTTCCGCCCAAGCCCAGCTCGGCACCCGGATCTCCTGACCGTTAGACAACAGAATAATCACCGTCATTCCATCCGCAGATAAGCTTATCGATTCGATCAGACAGCCGTCACCTCCGGTATTTCCGCCACTTCCTCCCGTATTCGCTCCATCTTTCCCCGATACACGTACCCATGTCTGACCTCCATCAACCGACAGATACCAAGCGGTATTCACAATCGTTGCTCCGGTCTTATCCTGCAAAACAGCATTATCGATCAAATCGGCCCCTATCTTCAGAGCAGGCTCTGTCACAGAAGCCTTTATCGCCGTAACCTCCCCGTTAATAACCCAATATCCGTCAGCATTGATCTCGACAGTAGGTGTAGAACCGGATGCTTTTATATTCGTCACAACCCCATCGATTACCCAATACCCATCGGCATTGATCGTAGGAGTTATACCGTCTTTTCCATTCATCCGGAGCGGATTTCCTGCTGCATCCGTTAACTTCTCTCCATTCAAAGTCCAGTACCATTCTTCATTCTCCTGTACGACACTGATGACGGGAGTCTCCCCGTCTTTTCCATTATATACCCGGAAAGAGGTATTATCCGTAAAAACAATTTCCCAACCGGATGCCCCGGTCTCTGCATCTTCGAAAGGACGGGTCTCCTTGATCATCGAACCGTTGATCAAGGTCTGCAACAACTCAACCGTCTTATTGATCTGTTCACATCGCTCCTGCAACTCCAAAATCATCACCTCTAATTTCGTCTGTTCGGAATATAAGCGATCGATATCTTCCTTATAGCATCCGGCAAAAAATAAAACCGACAACAATAACACACAAAGCTTCTTCATAACCTTCTCTTTTGAACACACTATCTTTTCTCAACCTTAGCAGGATTTGCCGAATAATCCAATATCAAGGCGTTCTTTATCATGTAATCGTCAAATTCACGAATAAAAGCATCCCAGTATTTTTTCTGTACTTCCGGCAAAAAAGCCCGCGCTTCTTCCTTACTGTCGTAAACGGCATACAGGTAACGGTAGAGCCTGTCTTTCACCAAACGCACCACCCGGATGCCGGGTGTATCTTTGAAGAAAGCAACAGGAAAAGGATTCGTCATGGCATAAATCTGTATCGCATACTTAGGCGTTGCATTCTGCCGAATTTCCGCCGGAACATTATCATCCGTAAAATATCCGGCATATTCCTCCCGGGCCTGAATAGCCTGACGTACCAGAGTATCGAACCCTACTTCCTCGATAATATCGGGTTGCTCCGTACGGATCTTATTCATCAGGCGCATCACCCATTCTTCATGGTCATCCGGACTGCCGGCGGGCAGCACCGGAGGGGCTTCTTTCTGTACAATATACAATGTATCGACAACCCGCTCGACTTTGACAACCGTCGTCGTGTCCCGGTTTTGTTTCTCCAGCAGAACAATCAACCGGGCCATCAATTCCTTCTCATTCTTTTCCCGTTCTTCTGCTTTTGCCAACAACGCGGAAAGCTCTGCCGAAGCAACGGCAGAACGACGAACCGGAGCATAAAGAATATTATCTTTTTCCCGTTTCGACTTCCGGTTGATTTTATAAATCAATGAAATTTTCGTACTCCATAAGAAATCATCTTTGGCCTTCGACAGATTATCGACACCGTCAAAAGTATTGTTCGTCGTCCAGATAATACCTGAACTCAACTGCATATCGAAACGGGAATTGATCCGTCCCCGCAAAGCCAAATCCGCTCCCAAACCAAAATCCGGACCTCCGTTCAAAGAACCGTCGGTTACTTTTCGTTTCTGCTGATTGTAAACCGTCGCACGAAAATGCTGCATATAAACAGCCGGCTGCAACAATACTGTAAACCGTTGTGGATTCTCCGGCTGAAAAAGGATACGATTCAAATTAAAAGCCGTCTGGATTCCGATATTGAAAAAACGAACCTGAGAATAAATTTCCGAAAAAGGCGTCCCGGGTAACGTCGGCAAATAATAGGTCGTACCGTCCGGTCCCAATTTACGGTCCAAGGCGTAAGAATGAGCCCCCGCTTTATTCATACCGTAATCTAAAGAAAGAGAAATTCCCAAAACCGGATTGAACTGGTAACCGCCGAATGCTCCGAAAGAAACGCCCCAATAGGTTTTACGGGCTGCAAATGAAGTTAAATTACAAAATACAAAAGGCTCTCCTATAGAAATCCCTGCAGTCCAGTGTGAATATTTATCGGCACCATCTTCTTCTCCGGATTTCTCAACAGACTGAGCATAACCGACAGAACACACCTCTAGCAGTACCCAAAAAAGGATTAATACATACTTGCACATTACAACTTACAACTATTGAGAGTTTTAGTAGTGCAAGTTTTATAAAATTATAATCATTTGCAAATTTTAATTAATTTTATTTACAATTCAACAATAAAACACCTGTATTCCGAATGCTTCGCCCATACTTCCCACATACAGAAATATCCCCCATCTTACCATCCGAATGATAAGAAACAGATCATAAAAAGGTGTAACTCATCCCTGCGGATTTCGTTAAGATTCAATAAAACAAAACCGAATTACGATGAAAGCCTGGAAATACGTTCTGCTCCTCATTGCTTTTATACCTCTCCTCTATTTCAGGGATTTCACCCCGAACAACGAACTAAAATACCTGAGTATTGCCGACGAAGCAATCCAAAACAAAACCTTTCTGACATTTTACAACCACGGACAGATCTATGCGGATAAACCACCCTTGTATTTTTGGATCATCATGGCAGGCAAATCACTACTCGGTTTTCACAGTATGTTATTCATCAGTCTATTCTCCCTGCTTCCCGCATTGTTAATCCTTTATATACTCAACCGGTGGCTCTCACCGTATACCGATAAAAAAAATTTACAGACATGCAATCTCATGCTGATCACCTCCGGCCTTTTCATGGGATCGGCCATCGTATTACGTATGGATATGCTGATGTGCCTTTTCATATTGCTCGCACTCCATACATTCTACAAAATTTACATCGGCCAGGCATCCCCCCGGGATAAGACGCTATTACCCGTATACATATTCATGGCCTTGTTTACGAAAGGCCCTGTCGGTTTATTGCTGCCTCTGGTTTCCATATCGGTCTTTTTACTTTTACAAAAAAAAATCGGCACATTCGGACATTATCTGGGCTGGAAACAATGGGGTATATTATGTATGCTATGTCTGATCTGGTTTTTAGGGGTATACGCCGAAGGAGGAAAAACCTATTTGAATAACCTTCTGTTCAGGCAAACCGTCCACCGCGCAGTCGATGCCTTTCATCACAAACAACCTTTCTGGTATTATTTCAAAACCATCTGGCATTCGCTGGCCCCTTGGGTACTATTTTACCTCACCGTCATTCTGATCGGTTTCCGGGATAAGCTATACCACAGAGACATCGAAAAATTTTTTCTCACAGTTATCGTTTCTGCATTCGTCATGCTATCGCTGTTCAGCAGTAAACTGGATATCTATCTGCTTCCGGTATTTCCCTTAATTGCCGGACTCTCTTTCTTACTATTACCACGCATTCCGCTGAAAACAATCAATTTCAGCATCATCGTACCGGCCATTCTGCTGATACTGGCTTTTCCAGCCTCCTACCTTCTTTCCGATAAAACCGGCTATACCTACCCTTTCCTGCTTCAATGCAGTTTATTTCTTTTTGCCGGTGGAGCCACATTTTGCCTTTATGCCTTGCATCAAAAAAAATTCTACCAAGCCGTAAACGGCTTGGCCGTCGGTTTGCTCTGCGGCCTATTTGTCATGGGATTTGCCATTCCTCAACTTAACAAACACATCGGATTCAGAGAATTATGCGAAAAAGCGGTACAAATTGCCAGTGATCAACACATCTGTCAATACTACTATTACAACATCAGAAGCGGGGAAAACATGGATATTTACCTGCAACAGAAAATCCGGAAAATAGATATAAAACAACTCGAACAATCAGACGGACAAGAAGACTTCGTATTATTTATCCGCCGAAAAGACATACTGCGGACACCCGGACTAAAAGAACTGATCAGTAATAAAATCAGATATCCGTTCACAAAATACGACATCGTCATCTTCCAAAGAAAATGACGATGTCCCGATAGCTCTTGCAGTAAAACAAGGAAATCTCAATACATATCCGTAATGTCCCAGACAAAAGCACGGATACCGTTTTCTTTATTTACCTCATCTAACTTTTTAACGTATTTCAGGATCAAAGGAACCATCTCTTCTTCTACGATTGTAATCGTAGCAGAATTCATTTCCGGCCAGGTATGGGATCCCATTCTGGGCTCTCCGCCCTCTGTCCCGGCGCCGTTTACCATAGGCCATTGGGTAAAGCCTTTTATCCGTAATTGCTCCAGGATATACGCGACACGCTCGGTCAAAGCCTGATTGTATGTAATAAATACCGCTTTCTTCATCTGATTCTTGATTTTAGATTTACAATTTGCGATTTCGGTTACCTTCTGTAATCCAAAACCGCAAATCCAAATCGTACATTATTTTTTAGGTAAATCTCTTTCGGGATCGAAATCACTCATAAACTTAAACTGTTTGCTAAGCATCTTTTTCTTGTCCCGGCTACCGCTCTTATCCATAGAAGCATATACCGCCGGAACGATAATCATTGTGATAATGGTCGAAAAAACCATACCACCGATAACCGCAACACCCATCGGACGCCATGTTTCAGACCCCTCACCGATACTCATTGCCATCGGCACCATACCCAGAATTGTCGTCAACGAAGTCATCAACACCGGGCGTAAACGTGAACGGCAAGCCAACGCAATAGCATCGTACAGGCGAATACCGCGCTCCCGCATCAAATTGATAAAGTCGATCAACACAATACCGTTTTTGGTTACGATACCCACCAACATAATAGCACCCAAGGCCGCTACGATACTTAACGTCGTATTGGTTATCAACAAGGCTAAAATTACACCAGTAAAAGCAAACGGAATAGCAAGCATGATAATGAAAGGCATCTTAAACGATTCAAACTGTGCCGCCATCACAATATATACCAACATCAACGACAACAACAACAACAATATCAACGAACTGAAAGATTCCTGCTGATCTTCATAGCTACCCCCGATATACATGGACACATCCTGAGGGATATTTTCCAGATTGTCAATAATTTGTTGTGAAGCCAAAGCAATATCTCCTAAAGCGACTCCGGCAGCCGGCGTAATGGATACCTTCAGAATACGCTGTTTACTCTTACGTTCGATATTCGGCGGAGAGAAATACTCTTTAATTTCCCCTAATTCTTTCAACCGGACTCTTTCTCCGTGTCCGTCCGTAATCAATATATTCTCTATTTCCGTAATGGAAGAGCGATATTTCTCATCAAGACGTACAATAATATCGTATTCTTCTCCGTTTTCTTTGAATTTACTGTTCCTAAAACCATAAACACGGTTACGTAAAAAAGAACCGACCTCGGAAGTTGTCAACCCATGACGGGCCAGCTTATCCTGGTCCAGAATCACCTGTAACTCGGATTTGTCATCGTCACGGCTGATCTTGATATCCTCTGCTCCCGGAATCTGACGGGCTTTCACTGCAATCTCATTTGCCAGTCTGGTAGTGGTATTAAAATCATGTCCCATAATTTCGATATCCACAGAGTTACCCCCCATTGAACCACCGCTACTTGAGGTACTTACCGTATATTGCAACACATCCGGGAATCGCTTCAAAATATTACGGACCTGATCGGCAATAACAAAAATATCCCGGTCCCTGTCCTTAATGTCCACCGTACGCAAACGCATATTCAGGATATTGTTACCGGTACTGTTCATCATGGAGGCAAACGAAGCTTCTTCCTCGCTACCGTAAGATAAGTTGATAATTGTTATCTCCGGTATTTCCGCACGAATGACAGAGTCGATCTGTAAAGCCACTTCCTTGGTAACCTCTACCCGCTGCCCGGACTGCATCTTCACATATACACTCATCGAACTTTGGTCATTCTGCGGCATAAAGTCGGTTTTAATAAAACGTGTTAAACTACACGAACCGAGGAAAATAGCAAACATCGATGAAATAATAAAGGTCTTATGACAAAGCACCCACCGTATGAGTTTCTCATAGCCGGCATCCAACCGGTCCAACTGCTTAGAAACGAAATGATAGAAACTAAAGCGGCTTTTTTCCGTTTTATCCTGTATCTTCATCAACTGAGAACAAAGCATCGGCGTCAAGGAGATTGCCGTAACAGTAGAAGTACATACCGTAATACAAACGATCCATCCCAATTGCTTGAATAAGATACCGGTCATACCGCTTACCAATGTCAAAGGGAAGAACACGGCTACCGTTACCAGAGTTGTCACGATGACCGACAGCCACACCTCATTCGTCCCGTATTTAGCAGCTTCACGCGGACGGCTCCCCCTATCGATGTGCTTTGTTACATTTTCCAATACCACAATCGCATCATCCACAACCATACCGATGGCGATCGAAAGCGAAGACAGGGAAATGACATTCAAAGACTCTCCGGTGGCAAACAAATAGATAAAAGCAACAATCAATGAAATAGGGATGGTCAATGCAATGATAAAAGTCGCCCGCCACCGGCCCAAAAACAAGAACACCACCAAAACCACAAAAATCAATGCATACATCAACGAACTCTGCAAATTGTTGATCGATTTTACAATGAAATCCGAGTTATCCGAAATAATCTGGAACTTGATATCGGAAGGCAATTCCTTTTGTGCTATCTCCAATTGCTTTTTAGCTTCCTTTGCAACCGCCACGGCATTTGCATCCGTCTGTTTCGTTATCAGCAAAACACCGCCCCGTCCCCGGTTAATCGTCTGCTCCAGAGTAATATCCTTAATCGTATCCCGAACAGAAGCCACGTCGTGCATATAAATGGTCTTATCGTTTTGGGTACCCAAAACAATATTCTTGATTTGATCGCTTTCTTCAAATTCCCCTTCAACGCGCAACGTATAATCCATATCCCCCATCTTCACATTTCCCGAAGAAATATCTTTATTTTCCGCCAGAATCTTATTAGCAATCTGTTCCAGTGTCAGATTATAGGCTTCCAACTGATTGGGATTGAGATCGACATAAACGACACGTTCAGGAGCACCGGCAACGATAACCGAAGCCACTCCATCCACCCGGTTTAAACGGGTAATCAATTTATCATCCAAAATTTTGTCGATACCCGGATAAGATTCATTTGCCGTAACAGCATAAATCAAAATCGGCATCATAGATGTATTGAATCGCATAATTGTCGGACGGTCGATATCATCGGGCAGATTCTGCATCGATTTATCCACTGCATCACGCACATCGTTTGACGCTTCATCCAGATTCACTTCCCACTCAAACTCCAATGAAATAACAGCCAGGTTATCATACGAAGTAGAAGTCATCTCTTTCAGATTATCTACCGAGTTCAACTGGTCCTCCAAAATCTTAGTTACATTTTCCTCAATATCCGAGGCATTAGCTCCCGGATAAGTCGCCATAACCGTAATATAGGGTGGATCCATCTTCGGATACTGATCTACAGGCAACTGTATATAAGAGGCAATACCCAACACCATAATAGCCACAAAAACCATCAAGGTAGAAATAGGTTTATTTACCGCTGAATTATATATACTCATCTTCTTAAAATTTAATACTTAAAATTTAGCGTAAAGTCAAAGGTCAAACCGTCGAAAGTCTGTACACAAAAAGACCTCTGACTTTAAACATGCTATCTTATGGCTATTATTTTGCAACATTCAAAGGCGAGCCGTCTACAAGACGTCCCTGGCCCACAATGATGATTTCATCCCCCTCATGGATTTCACTACTGATGATTTCCAGCTGATCCTCAAAACGGCGTCCCATCCGGACATCCACCCGTTTGGCTTTTCCATCCTTATTCAAAAAAACGTAGCGGTCGTTTGCTCCCTGCAACTTCAATACGGCAATAGCCGGAACAACCAAAGTTTCGGTTTCACCGATAAAGAAATTAACCGTTCCGTACATACCGGGACGCAAGGCCTCGTCCTGATTCGGAATACGCAACTCCACAGTAAATGTACGTGAAGCCGGATCTATCGTCGGATATACTATATTTACAGTACCTTCAAATACTCTGTCCGGGAAAATATTGCTTCTAAGTTCCACTTTCGTACCTTTTTTCACAGACAAGAAATACTGCTCCGAGAGATTTACATAGGCTTTTAAAGGATTGATCTTTTCGATGGCGATAACCGAAGGTTTTGAAGCGCCCCCCATTGCAGCTCCGGTATAAACCTCTCCGTTTTCAAAAAACTTTCCGGTCACAATACCGTCGAAAGGAGCCAGCATTTTCGTATTTTCATTCAAAAAATCATAATTCGACTTCGCAACCTCATAATTCGTAACCGCTGCATCATAAGCCTGTTTCGAAATACTTCCCGTTTCATTCAATTTTACAGCCCGGTTATACTCCGTTTCCAAGTTCTTCAACTGAACCTCTGCCTGCCGCAAATTTGTCGGATCCATTTCCACCAACAACTGTCCCTTTTTAATGCGATCTCCGACTTCCACATATATTTTACCGATACGACCGGTTGCCGCCGGAGCATAATACACTTGCTCATCAGCCTGTAACGTAGCCGTATAGTCCAATGTTTTGGCAATATTCTGCTTCTGCAGTTTCAATACCTTCACCGGAATAGCTTCAGTCTCCGTACTTTTAGTATCTTCTTTTTTCGACGAACAACCGATAAGAAGAGCGATTGTCAGCACCGTTAAAACGATATTCTTTATCATAACTGTATTAAATTGTTTTTAATAGGATAATTCATTATATAATCTCTCCAACTGGAGTTCTGCCTGCAATAAAGTCAGACAAGCGTTCGTATAATTATTTTCCGCTTCCAGATAATTGTTATTCGCCTGTGTCAAATCCAGACTGGAAACGGCACCGTATTCGTATTTACGCTGCATATTTTCCAATACCCGCTTAGCCACCTGAATATTGTCCCTTTGCAGAAAAAAATTGTCGGTAGCATTTTTCAACTCATATTTATATTGCTTCTCATTCACATACAACTGATCTTCCAGTAAACTTTTATTCAGACTCGATTGCTCCAGTTCGATTTTTGCCTGCTCCAGCAAAGCTTTACGCTGTAAACCGGAAAAAATGGGAATATCCATCGTCAAACCCGCAGAATGTTTCGGACTCATATCGAAATCCGGCTTCAAAAGCTTATAATTATAAGAATAGGTTCCGGAAATCGTCGGGGCATACGTCCATTTCTGCAAACCGACCATTTTCTTACTCAGATCTTCCTGGGTCTGGCTCAACTGATATTCAGGATTATTATCGATTTCAAATTTCTTTACTCCCAGCTTGACAAAATCTTCCTGTTTCAGAAAATAATCCAAACTTTCGGTCAGCTTCACCGGGTTTTCAGCTTGTAACCCCAACTGCAAACGCAAAAGATTATAACTGACTTCCACATTACGTTCTATGGAAGACAGACTGTTCTTTAACTGGCCCACCGTAATCCGGATCTGATCGACATCGGTAATTTCCACCGTACCCGCATTATACATATTCTGTGTATGCTCATATATCTGATCCATATTTTCCAGATTCTGCCGGACGATATCCCTCAGACGTTCACTCACCAATATCGCATAATACGTATTACATATATTTTCCTTTATATCCAACTCCGTAATCCCGACCTGCTGGCTCGCCAATCTTTCAGCGATCTTGCTGGTCTGAATACCCAATATCCACTGTCCACTGAAAATCAATTGAGAAGCCGTCACCTTGGCATTGGACTGATCCTTCATTTTGATCGTCCCTCCCTGACCGAAACTCATCTTATACCCGAAATTCGTACTGTAATCCAACTTACCGTTAATCTGCGGCAATCCTTGAGACACCGACTCACGCACTTTCTGCCTGTAAAGATCAATGTCCTTTCGGGAAGACTGCAACTGCTTATTATGCTCCACTGCATACTCGATTGCTTTTTTCAATGACAACTCCTGTACATCCTGCGCTCGGACAAACAAAGGAAGAATCACCGTCAGCAATATCAACACTAAAATTTTTCTCATCACTTTTACTTTATTTTCGTCAAATCCACACAATAAAAACATTCAAAAAACGTTACAAAATTCATGCCAACCTTAATAAGACAGGGATTCGGCACAATCGGCACGCCCGATCCGTTCCAACTCTTCTATGCCTTTAGGAGTAGCAATTGCCCGAATAAAATTATCGACAATCTCGGATACCAATAAGGGTACCGGGTATTTTAAATCGTCCGGCATCTCTTGTTCTTCAAGAAAACTCATCTGCCGTGAAAAAATATAAACCTGCAATTCCATATCCACATCTTGCCGAAAAACACCTTTCTCAACACCCATCGACAAAATTTCATTCAACACCGACTTCATAATCTGATCTTTTTCCGCCTCAATCCGTCTGTTTACTTCCGGATGATATTTTTTCAAATCAAAATAATTAGCCGGTAAACGGGTATTTAAATTATCGATAATATGCCTTTTGATTTCATACAAAAAACGAACCGGCCCGATTTTCTGTAATTCCTCCGGACTCGTTTCTTTCCGTAAATTCTCGAGCCGGTAATACATAACCTGCTCCACCACATCTTCCTTATTCTCGAAAATCTGGTATAACGTCTTTTTAGACACTTTCAGATGATTGGCCATATCATCCATAGAAGTACTACGCAAACCGTATTTCAGAAACAAATCCGAAATACAGCCGACCAATTCCTCCTTCAAATGATTTCCCTCACATGCCATAACTTTTATCGAAAACGTTTTACACATGGAAACGTTTCTCTTACATTTCGTTTCCATCGTGCCGCAAAGATATACAAAAGAAATAAAATGCAAAAACAATGACAGGAAAATTTCTCCCACTTAAGAATTATCCCGTAAAACACTCGACATCAAAAAATTCAGATTACTTTATACGGTATTTCAAGTTATCGAATAATCTTTCAATCAGCCTTCTTTTTTTGACAACAATTTCAGCCGTCCCCTTTATCTCATATTTAAAATAAAGAGATTCCCCATAATTAGTAGTTAAACCGTCAGGTAAGCTAACAATAACCAAATAAGTCTCTATATTCGACGTTTCTGTTTTCAGTTTTTTAGTCACAGGAGAAATTGATTTTACTTTTCCTTTAATCGATCCGAATTCAATATAAGGATAATTATCCAATTTAATTATAACATCATTCCCGACATCAACCTTACCGGCACCAGAAGCAGGGAGTAAAACCTGCCCGATTATATCTTCCTGAAATGGAACGATCGAAAAAACTTCTTCACTACGTTTATGTATCATTTTTACCTATAATATCATTGACTTCTTATTGAAAATTATATTCTGTTGGAATCAGAATCATATACAGCAACATTCCTGATTATAAAGCGATCAACATATAAATCACAGATTTACAATTAAATGAATTCGATAAAATTTCAGAATAACATTTTAAAATAAGGCCACACAACCGTCAATACTGCTATAAGAAAAGATATCGGTAAGTATAAAAATTTCTGTTTTAAAGAAAACTTAAAATAATCGAGAATGATTTTACGATTATATAAAATCGGAGCTATAATTATCAACACTAAAAAAGTCTGCCAATTAGCAATTAAATAATCAGGAAATGGTTTAGTTGTAAAGAAAAAGGAGTATACTAACTGACAAAATATATAAAATGGAACAATCATTGACAGAACATATCCTATATGCCCAAGCAAAAACAAGCCGATAGGATCCACTTAATAATACTACTAAATAAGCAAACATATTAAAATCATTCATCACGATTAAAGAGCTCCATTCAAAAGAAAAAAATGTCCATATATTTACCCATATCAAAATAATTTCATTACATAATTGAGAAAAGAGTATCATACCCATAAAAAAACAAGATGATAAATACACATTCTTTTCTATGCTGTCGAATAGACAAAAAAAGAGTATAAATATAAAATAGCAATCCAATTAAAAACAGGACCAAATAAGAGTAAACGAACTCCTTCACTTCCGGATACGGATTTACTACATTACAAAATACATGAAAACATTGAAGCATCAATACACCTAAACTCACTGGATAAAAAACAACAAATTTCGGTTGCATAAAAATTGTCTTTTGTTTTAACGTATAAAATATTCATCTTCCCTAGCCAGGTTACCCTGAATACTACATGTAATATTTGTATATATTAATCCACACGACAGACACAAAGGTTAGCAGAAAGGCTGCAGCCGTAAAAAAGAGTTGTTGCCTGCATTTTTGTATGCCAAAATATGACAATACCTTCGGATGATTCAAAAAAATCGGTACAAAAATCATAAAAACAAGCACTATCGGAAAAGCATCTCTTATGTAATAATACATAATACTACTATCAAAGATAAATTGGCGTACCAATAAGGAAAGCCACATAAGGGGATACAACATGGAAAGAAAATAACCGGATTTTCCCGGTATCCAGATGCCGATACCACTTAAAAGCGCAGCAAGCGATACAGTAAAGCCATTCTCTTTAAACATGGTTAATAATGATGCCCAACCGGGACCGTACCAACCGTATACAAAAGATATCGTAGAAAAAATTTGTACAAACAAACCGGAACCGAAGGCCAGTATCAATAACACCATCACCGGATGCGACCTAGACCTGAGAAATGCCGGTTTTTTTACAGGCAAAGAAAAAAAGCAAATACGAACAACCCAAATTATTCCCGAAATCAAAAACAAGGCGTACAAAATTGCAGTTATCTTCCACAAAAGAAGCGGATGATCAAAAGAATACTTTTCAATAGCGTAAACATACAATAGCAAATTCAAAAAAATACCGAGAATGGTAATGATTGCTGATTTTATAGTCAAAGACGAAGTTTTCATTACAATGGATTTTATAGTCCGACAATATTAATAAGTTTCAAATAAGTGCTTTTATCCCAACACCTGATTCTGATTACAGCAGCATTACCATTACGCATCTCGATTACATACACCGGATTGGTTTCGGTCCCTTCATTCTTCACCGTAATGTATTCTATTAACTTTTTCATACGATTTCAGAATAACATTTTACATCTATATCTCCAGCATATGTATTCTCAAAATATTGTTCTATATTGATCAAAAATCTAGAATTTATCTTTTGGAAAATTCGCGCAGGAAGAAATTTTCCAGTCATATGTAAATAAAAATACAAACCTAAAGTTTCGCTAAACTTGTGACAACCAACATCATAATGTGAAATTACTTCTATGATTTTCTGATGAGACTTTCCAAATATTTCCAAATATTCAGCCTCAACTCGCTTTTTTTCAATAAGATATAACAATGTAAAACCAATTCCTGCAAGCCCATCTGAAAAATAAATTATCTTTATTTTTGTAATCAAAGCTTCTTGTAAAAGTTTAAAGGCATGATATTCCAAATAATCATTTCGATAAAACAGGGCCAATTCAGATAAGATCAAAGATAAGCCTGCTTTCCCATAATACAAACCGGAAGCATTACAAGAACATCCATTAATCAAAATAAAATCAATCCACCTTAGATAATCAACATTTCAAATTATAAACAATGGAAAAATATACCAAAATTAAGGCAATTTAAACTACATTATAAGGAATTATTTACTTCATTATAACAAACAACATATCAAATATACAATTTTATTTCAAAAATCAAAACAATATTAAAAGTTATTATCAAATATAATATACAATTTTCACCACATATCATCATAATTACTTTATACTACATTTCATTTTTATAAAACATAGTATAAATAATGCAAATTTTAATAAAATACTGCACACGCAATTTCATTCAATGTATCTCAATATTCTCAATTAATAATAGATATATCTTTAGATTCACCTTCCGATATAGCATTTAGATACAAAGAAGTCCAAATATCGATTATAAGTACTTTCCCCCTTGTCGCAACAAGACCACCCTAAAAGACATAGTTTTACAAGCCATTTCATTTATTGTTAATAGCAGTCATATCATCCGTCGTAATTAATGATATGAACCAAATAATATATTCATTGTACACTTTAGGTTAATATATAAAACCAAATTACCGGAAATTTATATTTCAAAATTTCCGGTAATAACATTCCCCAAAAGTTCTATATAAAATATACGCTGATATCTACAATCAGTTTCCGGTAACCACCGTTATCCTCGTACCGTTGGCCTGGACTGCGTAGATTTTATCCATTTTATCCAGGACGGAAGAAGATACTTCGAAATTCAGGAAATTAGAAAACCAGATCAATTTGTCTTGAGCATCCCGGAGTTCGAAAGCCACGGCTTCTTCTCCGTTCGTGATCCGAATGGCTGTACCCGATAATTTATAAGTTACGTTTTTCGTAATTCTCTGGTTATCCCGGAATTGCGTCCAATAACCGACATCCCCCACCTCATCAACATTACCGGTATCGTTTTGTTTACGGTCTTCGATATATTGAATGACATGCGCCGGCTTACGGTACCTTTTGGCGGCAATCCGGGCCTTGGTCTCTGCAATCATTGCCGGAGTCACATTCAATGTCCAGTTCCCATATTGTTCGTAAGGAACATTATCTACAGGAACAAAGAATCCCCACATCTCAAAAAAGTCCGTCAGGTCGAGATTGGCAGCAGCACACGCCTGTTCGGCAAAATTCAATTGTGACCAACCCGGATTGCTTTCAACCGGAGGAGTCTGGCGCAACAATTTGAAAAGACGGGGCCAAAATTGTTCGTCACCCAAAACCCGGTGAAAATAAACAAACAACTGCCAATTCATACGCATATGAAGCTCGGTGTTTTCACCCTGATGTGTCGCACCGCTTATCAATGTAAAAGGTTGATCCTGCACTACCCGGTAATTGTTCAATTCGGAAAGGGCAGTTCCCCGGGAACAGAATTTACCGAATTTGAAAATGACATAATTCGAAAACAAATTGTTTGAAGATTCCGAACATCCGGGCCAGTTGATGGCGAACTGGTTGATATGCCCGATTTCGTGCGCCGGCCCCCACATATTGTCCTTATCTTCCATCATTGTTTCGGGCACCAGTATTTTATACAGGGTATTCTCATGAAATCCGGTACGATAATTTGTCGCCCACATATACCCTTCACCTTCAAAAGAACTGGCAAATAAGCGGTTGTTCCAAAGCTGTCCCCGTTCATTCTCAATGCCCATCAAACTAAGTTGCCAGGCAATAACATTATCCCACATCTCGATTGTCGGAATAATGGAATTCGGCACATATTGCCGTAACCGGTTCGTATGGAACGTCATCATAATATTACGGCCTTTGATCGTAAAATACTTATAGGTCGATTTAGTCAATAGTTCGGCATATTTGGCATCGGTTTTATGTTCTTCCAGGTCAAAATAACCGTTCACCAGGCCGCTTCCCATAGGAATATGTACACGTATCGGTAAAGCCCTGGGTGAAGAAAGGTCCGTATGATACATCACATAAAGCAAACCGGTATTACGAATAGCCAATTTATTGACACCTTCCGACAGAAAATAGCTATCTCCTGAAACATCACCGTCGGCAATACTCAGCAACGAAATTTCCTGTCCATGGGTATCTCCGACCAGAACGATAATCTCATCCCCGGCATTTGCATAAATACCGGTCGTATTATCGAGTATACCGTATTCTTTGGTTAAAAGCCTGTCCGCCCAATCTTCGGCAACACTGTAAGCGGGATAATCATGAACACGGAATTCCGTTTCATATTCTCCCCTTTTCATCTTCAAAGCAATTTCCGAAAAATAACCGGGTAATGCGTCTATCTGAGCGTCAGTCACTCCGGTTTTCAATTGAGAACAAGTAATATCGGTAAATACCGTCAGCAACTGATCTTCCAAAGCTCCTCCCGTCTTCTTCGCATAAAATTCCATTTCGTCACAACTGGCAAAACCGCCGGCACCGGTCTTCACCACAAATTTAATTTTCTTAGGTCGTACCAAACCATCTGTGAAAACAACCTTTGAAGGACTGTTTTTCATCTGGAAATCGTAATCTCCGTATTTGGTATACTCCGGTTGTGCTTCTGTCGACACCCAGATTTCCACTTCCCCGAAATTACCGTTTCCGGAACGGGTATAATAAATCAAATAATCGATTTGTTCGGGTAAAGTTTCCCCGCCATCAAAAAAGTATTCCAACACAACCGGAAAAACCGTTTCGTCCCCATAGGGAGCACCCCAGGGCGAATGGTACGGAGCACCTCCGTCGGCAGCAAATTTACCGTCCCAGGTATTTTCTATATTTTGCCCGGGTTGATATTGATTAGCCAATCCTCCCGTCGGTATGATATGGGGGTCTCCCTCCACTTCAACTTCTCCGGGAGAAGAAGTCTTGGCTTTCTGCATCACCGGCAATTTCACTTCCAATTGCGGTGCCGCCGCATCGGTCGAACGGAAAACAATCGTATCGAACCGGGCTTCATAACGGCTATTTTCGTCCATATTAAACGTATAGGTCGTTGTGGTTACCCTTCCCCGGGGAGCCTCTGTAATCCAACCGTTATCAGACAATTTCACGTCATAAGTAATATTCGCCGTCGCGGTAATCTGACGCGTTGCTCCCGCAGCATCTACTAATAATGTATCTTTTGTTAGCAATATACCCGGAGCTGAGCCCAATTGCTCTACTTTTATCTCGTGCTTAAAGGAGCCGCCTTCAATAAAAACAGAAGCTTTACGAAGATCGGTATCTTTATTTTCACTGACATAAATCTGAACCCGGTTGCCGGAAGTCATTAACCTGGCAGCAATACACCATTTCTCATCGGTAGAAGTCACGTCCCAGTCGTCAATATTCGTATTGACATCAATTGTTGTTTGTTGGGTTTTCTCATCCAACTGCAACAAAGTCTCTTCAACGTTTAAATAAGGCTCTGCTTTTGTCTCATCGTCCTTGCAAGCCGAAAAAGAAAAAACGGAGATAAACAGGACTATTCCTAATAAATATCGTATCATCTTTATTTTTTAAAATTTGATTTTCATCTTTCATTCCGTCTTTACAGACATCTTCTATATTAAATCAAAAAGAGCATTACGGTCAGGTTGCCCATACCGTAATGCTCCCAAGAACTATTTTAGTTTAGCAATTACTCGACGGTTCCCCGAACATACATCTCACCCATTGCCACACTATCGTTATTTTTCTCCGTAATATTCATCTTCACATAACGAGCCTGCACCGGCTGCGCACCGACCACTTTTTGAGCCGTAATAACCGACTTAAAGTCCAGCGTTCCGAAAAGCTCGAATGTCACGCCGTCCATACTGGTCAGAATTTCCACGGTCTTCGGACCCGAAGCATTGTTCTGACGGGCATACAGTTCTATCTGACTGATCGTAGCCGTCTTCGCCAAATCGACCAATTTAATGGTAATCCAGCTCGGAAGCTGCGATCCGGTACTCCATTGCGCATGCCAATAGGTATCGATATTATCATCGATCAAAGCATCCGGTCCGTCTCCGTCACCGTCCTGAAAATCCCGGTAATCACTGACCGTCCAATTGGATTGAGCTATAATCGGATCGACATATTCAATGACAATGTACTGGATAGCTCTGTCCGGATTAATCTCAAATTTAGAAACAGCAGCCAATTGTACCGGCAATAAATATTTGGAACCGATCTTCAATTTGGATTTGTCGATGTTGTATTTCAAACTCAGGTTTTGTACTCCCGATTTCAGGACAGGACTTGCAGGATCCAATGTATACGAACCCGAAGGAAGAGCCAGATAATCGGTACCGTTACTTTCATTATAAGCAGTCACCAAATCGTCCGTATTGGAGATCGTCAGACTGATATCCCATTTATTCGGGAAATCGGCAGAAACCAGGATTTCATCCGTACTAAAAATCGTCTCACCTCCGGAAGCAACCGTCAAATCCTCAACAGTTCCGTTTCCCAGGGTAATCATCGCTTTTACAATCTCCGGTTTTAACATCGCAACCGATTTATCCGGATTAATTGTCGCAGAAGATGTCAGTACCATGGGTAATACATATTCCGAAGTCGCTAAATCAGTTAACTGAGCGATCGTTTCTGTCTCAAACGTAACATCGATATATTGGTTGTTTTGGCCGGAGCCGAAATTCACCTTACTTCCCGATACAGAATAGCAATTTTGCGGCAACATTTTATAAGAAGTACCGTTTTCCGCATTGTACAACTGCAAATTGGCAGCATCCATAACATTTACTTCTGCAGATGCTTTCGTATCATTGAAAGCACCGGCTTTATAAATACCCAGACGGTAAAGAGTAGATTCTCCCGTTCTATAAAGAGTGATATCCGATTCTCCGCTGTTGGTAATGTATAAGGTAGTGGCATAGGGATCCATATAATCTTCCCGTTTATCTTCACAGGCGATCAGACTACCCAGTAACAAAACACCGGCAATTATCTTATTTATTTTCATAATTCTATATTTAATCGTTTCTGTAAAAACTTACCATCCATAATTTTGAGTAAGCAGCTTATTGCGGTCCAGTTCCCGTTGAGAGAAAGGATACAGGTAGTGTTTAGAGGTAAAGATCCGGGTTTCGAAAGCCGTTCTTTTCCAGAAATCTTCAGGTGTTGTGCTTACATTCGGACAAACGGCACTGGTATTCATTCCCCACATCTGTCCGCCATCCGTCTCTTCTGCAATCATCCAGGTACGGGTATCGAAATAACGCTGTCCTTCAAATGCCAATTCTACCCGTCTCTCTTTTCTGATCAATTCACGCATCAGAGTCTGACTGGTTTTACAATCCGGATATACGGTTTCCAGATCAGGCACTCCCGCTCTTTTCCGAATCTTATTGATATAAGTCAAAATATCGGGATGAGAAGGTCCGTAATATTCATTCAAGGCTTCCGCATAATTCAGATAGGTTTCAGCCAAACGATAGATCGGGAAAGTCAGATTACCCCAATATCCGGCATTGGTATTCTTTGTATGATCGTAAAAGCGATGACACATGTAACCGGATTTCGGATAGTCATGACTGGCTCCCGGGCCGGAGTTTCCGTTAAACCCAAATACAGGGTTCACCCAGTTCCCGGTACCATATCCCCACCAATCGGAACTCCAGAATACAGTTGCATAAAAACGGGGTTCCCGGTTTTTGAACATATTACGGTTAGATCCGTTAGGTACGTCATAACCATGTACTGGATTTACAAAAGCAGAAGTTCCCGTTTCAATATAACCGGAAGCGGCATCAACAACCGGAGTTCCGTCGGCATTGTAACCGGTAATCGGATAACGGCCGTTTGACATGGCATAAGCATCCACTAACTGCTGTGTCGGGGCTATACCACCGTAAGAAGTACCGCCGACAACACGCGGAGTGACATGTACCCGGTTGTAATAACCGCCTTCCCAACGGGCAAAGATAATTTCAGAATTCCATTCCACGAGTCCAACACCCCGGTAAGATTCTACAGGATCGCCGGTATCATATAGTTCATACTGCCCTAATTTGATCACCTCATAATTTGCATCGGCTGCTTCTTTCCACAATTCTTTGTCGTAAGCTACCGGAAAAAGATTCGTCCCGTCCGGATTCTTCACATTTTTATAAAGCTCATTTCCATTAAACAACGGACGTGCAGCATACAATTTCAATCGACCGATCACAGCATAACATACTCCTTTGGTAGGCATACCGTAATCATCATTTGTCGTAGGACTTGCCGGTAATTCTTTTGCACATTCAGCCAATTCACCGCATACATATTCCACACACTCTTCCCAGGTATTCCGGGGACGCTGCAAAGCCCCCATCGACTGGTTGAAATCTACCAACTCGTCCTTTACCAGAATAATCGGTCCATACATACGCATCAACAACCAATTGTAGTAAGCTCTGGCAAATCTGGCCTGCACTTTCCATAATTTCTTTTCCGTTTCATTCACATCTTTCGCAGAACAACGGTCGATATTCTGCATAAAAATATTAGCCTCACGGATAGCTTGATAATAATGCATATAACGGTTATACGGCACTGTAGAAGGTCCCCATGAACCATTATTCATATACCGGTAATCCCGGTTATAGGTGCAGGTTGCTTCATCGGAAGCTCCGATCCACGGATTTTCATCCACCCAGTTCGATTCCGTAGGCATAAATCCCCATACATTATAAAAATATTGTAAGGTTGTCGCCCGTTTGGTCCAGATCTTGTCGAAGGTCATCGCTTCGTCTTCCTGTTTGTCCAGATAATCGTCACAGGAAACGGCAAGCAGGGCTATACTCGTCAGGAGTAACAGTATCGCTTTATTCATGAATTTCATAATATCCTCATTTAAAGATTACAAATTAATATTTACCCCAACGGTGAATACCCGGGATATGGGGTATTTAGCTCCGTTAGAAGAGTACAACTCCGGATCCCATAGTTTAAACTTACTGAATGTAAGCAGATTCTGTCCGGACACATAGAACCGCAATGACGTAATAAAGGTTTTATCTAAAATTCGTTTCGGCATGGAATAACCGATTTCCATATTTTTCAGTCGCAGGAAAGAACCGTCTCTCATACGCCAGGTGGAGTTTCGGTTATTATTCGGACTATTATCAGCCGACATACGCGGATAGCGGGCATTCGGATTCGGATTCTCTGCCGTCCAACGGTGTTTGTACACATCTTCATTGATAGCAGCACGTCCCAGGTTACCGGAACTAAATCCATACATGGCATCTCCGCCGATAAAGAATGAAGTATGGCTTACTCCCTGGAAAAATACATTCAGGTCAAAACCTTTCCAGGCAGCCGTTGCACCGAAACCATAGTTAATCTCCGGCAGGGAAGGATAACCGATGGCCACCTCGTCGTTAGCATCAATCTTACCGTCGCCATCAATATCCTGGTATTTGATATCTCCAACCCTCACTGTTCCGTAAGTTTGTGTCGGGCTATTATCGATTTCTTCCTGACTTTGGAACAACCCTAAAGCTTTAAGTCCAAAGCTTTGTCCATAAGGCTTACCGATCCGGTTCTGGTATTTGTGCTTCCAATCCGGTTCGTCATTATCTATAATTTCACTTCTGGCATAGGTAAAGTTACCTCTGGCTGTCAATTGAACCTCACCGATTTGTTGTTCGTATTCAATGGTACCGTCAAAACCCTGATTATTCATCTTACCGACATTCACCCAAGGCATTGTACTCAAACCGACAATTCCGGGAAGAGCCGAACGCTGCATAAAGATTCCGCTACGTTCTTCTTTGAAATAATCGCCCTGGATTTTTACAGCATTGAAGAAAGAAATCTCAAAACCGACATTCAGTTTTTTAGCTTCCTCCCAACCCACATTCGGGTTAGCTACTTCTCCCATACGAATTCCGTTTCCTCCCATATTACCGGTAGATCCCCAAGTATAACCCGGCAGATTATTACCGTTAGCATCCTTATATTGTATTGTAGCTTCATAAATAAAACGACGTCCTCCGCCAATCTGATCATTACCTACAATACCGTAAGAACCTTTCAGTTTCAACATATCGATGATATGGGTAACCGGCTGGAAAAATTTTTCGTTAGACACCATCCATCCCAAAGCAAATGCAGGAAATACACCGAAACGTTTACCCGGACTGAAATTTTCAGAACCGTTATATCCGACATTTCCTTCGATAAAATAACGATCGTCGAAAGAATAGGTCAAACGTCCGGCAATACCCATATTTTTATAAGGCAAACTACTCAACATATTACCGGATGCGGTATAAGTTTTCTTCTTCTGATTATATAAAAACAACGCCCCAACCCGGTGTTTTCCGAATACCCGGTCATAGGTTAAAGAAGCTTCCAGATAAGTCGTTTTATAACCGCCTACCGTGTTGGTATACGTCAAAGATTCCGAACCTTTGTAAATTTCCTGATAATTCAATGTACCGTCTTCGTTCCGGCCGGTAGCGAAATATTGATTCACTTCTTTGGAACGTACCTCTTTATTATTGTGATAAGCATCCCAGGAAAGTTTAATATTAGCTTTCAAACCCGGAGTTACAATTTCACTGAAATCCTGTGTCAATCCGACCAAAGACTGTGCAGAGTTCCAATATTCTTCCGTATAACCGGATTGTGTCAATAAGTTATAAGGATTGTAACCGGAACTTCCGCCTGGAGCTGAAAATGTTCCATCCGAATAACGAACCGGGAAAGCATTGGGAGAAGTCATAAAAGCATATCCCCAAATATCGTCCAAACTGGCACCAGGACTGAATTTCTTCTCATACACGTTGGCCAAATTCACATTCAATATGGTACTTTGCGTCAGATTGATATCCAGGTTGGCCCTAAAGTTAATTTTATTGTAATTGATAGAAGAAGTATAATCATTCGATTTATCTTCTTTAAAAATAGACCCTTCGTTATAATAAGAACCGGCTACGTAATAACGGGCGATGCTACCACCACCGGAAACATTCGCATTTACCCGTTGGTTGGAAGCGAAATTTTTATACAAAGCATCAATCCAGTTTACATTCGGATAAAGGTCCGGATCACTGCCGTCCCGATACTTCTGAATCGTCTCGTCTGAATAATATTTACGCCCTATCGCTTCGTTGTACAATTGAGCCCATTGTACGGCATCTACCATCTTCGGCATTTTATTCGGACCGGTCAATCCGGCTTCTGCACGCACATTGATACGGGGCTTACCGTCAGAACCTTTCCGGGTAGTTACCAGGATAACACCGTTAGCACCGCGCACACCGTACACAGCCGTTGCCGTAGCATCCTTCAATATGGAAAAAGTAGCAATATCTTCAGGGTCTACCAGGTCAAGATCACGTTCGATTCCATCGACCAAAACCAACGGCCGCTGGCTGTCCGAATTAAAAGTACTGATACCCCGGATATAAAAATTAGAACCTTTTCCCGGTTCTCCGGAACGTTGTACGGAAACAACACCGGCCAACTGACCGGCCAGCGTATTGGACACCGAACTTCCCGGTACTTTCAATTTATCGACTTCCACCGAAGAAATCGCACCGATCACACTCTCCTTCTTCTGGGTACCGTAAGCAACCACAACGGCCTCTTCCAGTTTCTCCGAATCGGGTACCATTGTCACATCGATTGTTGACTGATTACCGATTACAATTTCCTGTGTTTTATAACCGATAAAAGAAATCACCAAAATCTGATAATTTCCTTCGTAGGTTAAAGTATATTCTCCGTTGATGTCTGTTGCAACACCGACGGTAGATTCCTTCAACCAGACGTTAGCACCGACAATCGTTTCTCCTTTTTCATCGAACACTTTTCCTTTGATTGTTTTTTTCTGAGCCTGTTGGGCAGTAACTTCCTCCGTCAGACCCGAAGGCTGTGTTTTTCGCAACGTCGTCCGCTCGTTATTCCGGGCAAAAACCGCAACCGTTGTGAAAAAGCAAAGCAGCAATACTACCGCTTTTCTACATTTGTTTGCTTTTAAACATTTGTTCATAACATAACTGTGTTTGATTAATACTGTTACTTTTTAGATGGTAAACACATCCGCCTATTCCACACCGAATTAGACTGATTAGAACTGTTTTATTAAATAATAACTTTGGTTTTCTATCTATATGATTGATAACAAGCAGATTAACCCAAAATCGACACCTGCTTACCAGGCATG
>NZ_DOED01000040.1:13125-13266 GCF_003524185.1 Culturomica sp. | reverse complement strand
AAATTACACAATCAGTCCGTCCCGCTGTGTTATTTTCTCCCTCCCTGTTTCCCAATTTAAAATCTAAAATTTAAAATTCCAAACAACCTCTTCTAAACCCTTCTACGAATCAGCATTCACCCCAATCGTAAATCAAAAATC
>NZ_DOED01000040.1:0-12865 GCF_003524185.1 Culturomica sp. | reverse complement strand
GTCCGTCCCAATGTGTTATTTTCTCCCTCCCTGTTTCCCAATTTAAAATCATAAACCACAAACTTCCCTTCTGCCTCTTCCTGATTTTTTATCAAATACGGCAAAATAACATTTATTTATTGTAAATTATTTTTTAATTTTTTTATATTTGTAATCGAATTCTTAAACAAAGAGCAAGTTTTTAAAAATATTACATATGGTAGACTTTAGTAGCGTGTTAAAATTCGGAAGTGATAAAAATTCCGGATCAGAATATAAAAATGGTCTATTAAAAAAAAGTATATTGGCTTATCTTGTAACAGTTGAAGAAGCCACAATTGCAGATTTATCCAAAGAATTAAATATAAGTATTCCGACAGCCACCAAGCTGGTCTCTGAACTAAAAGACGACGGTTATCTTACTGACCACGGCAAAATAGAAACAGCCGGAGGACGTCGTCCTAACGTATTCGGATTGGCTTCAGATGCGTTCTATTTTTTAGGTGTTGATGTCAGAAGAAGGAGGATCGAATTTGTTTTGGTCGATTTCAAAGGAAGTATCATCAATAAAAAAGAAGATACACTTTTTGTGCTGGAAAATACGCCGGAAGCTTTCGAACACGTATGTGAAGAAATAGAAAAATTCATCGCAGAGATCGACGTTCCGCAAGAAAAGATCATCGGAATGGGTATGAGCCTTACGGGACGCGTAGATTCGAACAACGGTTATAGCTATACGTATTTCAATTTTAACGAAACCCCTCTTACCGATATTCTGCAGGAACGTTTGAACATACTCACTTATATCGAAAACGACAGTCGGGCGATGATGTATGCCGAAAAAATATTTGGTGTCGTAAAAGACGAAAAAAATGTGCTGTTCCTTAATCTGGGCCGGGGTGTCGGTGTCGGTATGATGTTCGATGATAAACTCTATTACGGGAAAACCGGATTTGCAGGAGAATTCGGCCATATCCCTCTGTTCGACAACGAAATCATTTGTCATTGCGGTAAAAAGGGATGTCTGGAAACGGAAGCATCGGGTATTGCTTTGGAAAAAATGTTTGTTACCCGCATGAATGCCGGCGAAACCTCTGTCTTATCTGAAAAAAAGAAAAGCGGTAAAGACATCCTGCTATACGACATTATTGAAGCCGCCAACAATGACGATGTTTTATCCATCAGTCTGATTTCTGAAATTGCAGAAAAGCTGGGCCGGGGCGTCGGTGTACTGATCAACCTATTTAATCCGGAACTGGTCATTATCGGAGGTAGCCTATCGTTAGTGGGCGACTATCTGATGCTCCCTCTAAAAACGGCAATCAATAAATATTCATTGAGTCTGGTCAGTAAAGACACGAAATTCAAAATTTCCCGGCTGGGAGATAATGCAAGTGTCATCGGGGTGGCCATGTTAATCAGGGCTAAAATACTGAATGTCATCTAATAAGACCACAACATGATCATCGGAAAACTGGAAGACAGTCTGAGAATAGAAGGGTTACATCCGGCCTTCAAACGTGTATTTGATTATATCAAATCACACGATATATTGCATACGGTTCCTGGAAAAATAGACATCGACGGAGAAAATATCTGGATCAATATTGCCGAACCGGAAATGCGTAATTTACGGGATGCCGACATCGAAATCCATAAAGAATACATCGATATACAGGTTCTACTCTCCGGAAAAGAATCTTTTGGCTGGAAAGCAACACGCGATTTGAAAGCCGAAAAAAAAGCCTATACCCGGGAAAACGACATCGCTTTCTATTCGGATAAGGCCGATTTGATTTTCACTCTTTCTCCCGGAGAATTTGTCATCTTTTTTCCAGAAGACGGTCATGCTCCTTGCATCGGAGAAGGACACATCAAAAAGCTGGTTGCCAAAATCAAACTATAACCAACGCCGGCCGCTCTTAGCGGGGACTGCGGCGATCTCCCTGTTCCCGACGCTCCTGTTGACGTTTAGCCTCATTTTCCTGGTACTGTTTAAATTGTTCCTCTGTCAGGATTTTTTTCAACTGTGCCTCGTTTTCTTCACGGCTTTTCTTCATCTCCGCCCGCATCTCTTCACGGCTTTTTTTATTTTTCCGGACACTTTCACCCCGTTTCTTAAAAGAATCGACAAACCAGGTTTTCAGTTCTTTCTGTTGCTGATCGGTCAGTTTTAATTCCTCATTCATCCGTTCAACCATCCGGTCTGCTACTTTCTCAGGATCCATGCGCTCTCCGGGCTCCCGACGTTGCTGAGGATTCGAATGACAGGAAAATAGAAATACAAATAAAGAAAACAATAATAAAATCTTTCTCATAGCTCTTCAATTAAAATTATGAAATTCTTTTTTATGACAACGATAACCGGAAAAAGTTTATCCGGACAATCCAATTTAATATTGTGAAGCTATTATTTTTAACTTTTTACCTTTTATCATTTAGCTTTTAATTTTAACTTTGCACGTATTTTGGAATTTTTGGAATGACTCAAAGAGAAAGAATAGGACATGAAGGGATAATCAAAAATATCGGTAAAAAAACTATCGATATTCTCCTCATCAGTCGTTCTGCCTGTGCAAGCTGTCATGCAAAAGGGATGTGCGGAATGGCTGATATGGCCGTGAAAACGATTACAGCCCAACGTCCGGACTTTCCCGTAGAACATGGTCAAAAAGTAGTGGTATACGCGCGCATGGAAGATGCTTTATTTTCGGTATTAGTCGCTTATGTATTTCCGGCAATACTGATTATAGCCCTGATAGCCTGGTTGACCTTAACCGGGGAGGATGAACTTTTGGCAGCTTTAGTAGCATTGGGAGGCGTTGTTTTTTATTATGTGCTATTGTATTTATTCCGTAAAAAAATCGGGAAAAGAATAAAATTTACTGTAGAGAGATTCAGAGAAGGAGAAATTTGAACATTCATAGACACGAAGAAATAAAACGGAGAAAAGCCTGTAAAGACAAGCTGAATACAATCCGAAATATACATAAAAGCTAAGTTGATATATAATTTATAATTAAAATACATGAATACACTTGTTATCACGATTATCTCATTATGTGCTATCGGTATAGTATCAGCTATTATCCTTTATGTCGTAGCACAAAAATTCAAGGTGGAAGAAGATCCGCGCATAGACATCGTGGAAGGCCTTCTGCCGGGTGCCAATTGCGGCGGATGTGGCTATCCCGGATGCCGGGGATTAGCAGAGGCAGCTGTAAAATCCGATACGATGGACGGTATTATGTGCCCTGTAGGCGGCAGTGTAACCATGCAAAAAGTCGCTGCTGCATTGGGACGTGAGGTGGCCGAGCAAACACCGAAAATAGCCGTCGTCAGATGCAACGGCAGTTGCGAAAACCGTCCACGGACCTCTCAATATGACGGCGCACGTTCATGTGCCATCGAGCACAATTTATATGTGGGCGACACAGCTTGTAGCTTTGGTTGCCTCGGATGCGGCGATTGTGTCAGCGCTTGTCCTTTCGATGCCATTCATATGAATGAAAAAACAGGACTGCCCGAGGTCGACGATGCTAAATGTGTTGCTTGCGGTGCCTGCGTAAAAGCATGTCCGCGCAATATCATCGAACTGCGTAACAAAGGCCCGAAAGACCGGCGGGTATTCGTCTCTTGTGTCAATAAAGACAAGGGCGGTGTGGCCCGGAAAGCTTGCCAGGTAGCTTGTATCGGCTGTATGAAATGTGCCAAAGAATGTCCTTTCGAAGCAATTACAGTAGAAAACAACCTGGCCTATATCGACTATTCAAAATGTCGCTTATGTCGCAAATGTGTCAGTGTATGCCCCACCGGAGCGATACATGAAGTAAACTTCCCGGCCCGGAAAATTACGACAGACACACCCAAAACAGAAGTAAAAAGCAATGTTGTCAATGTGCCCCAGACAGAGGCTACCCGAACAACGGCAGAAGTAAAACCTGAAAAAGCAGTACCTGCAGCAGAAGAAACCGCAAAGCCCGTAGAAAGGCAAGAAATAAAAACCACGGAAACGGTAAAACCTGTAGAAACAGCAAAACCCGTGGAGGAAGCAACAGAAAAAATGCCGGAAAAAACACAAGAAGAGAAAACGGCAACCCAACAAGAAATAGATTTTAAAATTTAAAAATAATACGCTGTGTTAAAGACATTTAAAATCGGTGGCGTACATCCGCCTGAAAATAAATTGACATCCGGCGGGAAAATACAGAAACTACCTGTACCCGAACAGGTAATTATCCCTCTGGGACAACATATAGGAGCCCCGGCTACTCCTGTTGTACAAAAAGGTGACACTGTAAAAGCCGGTCAGCTGATCGGTCAGGCATCAGGATTCGTATCTGCCAATGTACACAGTTCTGTCTCAGGAACTGTTTTGGCCGTAGAAAACCGTCCGGATGCGGCAGGCCTGCAAAAACCTTGCGTAGTGATTAAGGTCGAAGGAGATGAATGGATGGAAGGAATAGATCGTTCTGAAAAAATCGATCACAACATCACGGCATCTCAAGAAGAAATTTTAAAGGCCATTACGGCTGCCGGGATTGTCGGTATGGGAGGTGCGACCTTCCCCACTCAGGTGAAATTATCTCCGCCTCCGGGTAGCAAGGCTGAAATTCTGATCATCAACGGTGTCGAATGTGAACCTTATCTGACAGCCGACCACCGGATTATGCTGGAACGGGCAGAAGAAATCATCATAGGCGTACAGATACTGATGAAAGCCATCGATGTAAAACAGGCAATCATCGGCATTGAAAACAACAAACGGGATGCCATCGACCGTCTGACATCAATTACCTCAAAAGTTTTGGGCATAGAGATTTGCCCTCTGAAAGTGAAATACCCGCAAGGGGGAGAAAAGCAATTGATTAAAGCAACGACAGGACGTGCTGTTCCGTCAGGTGCATTACCGATTGCAGTAGGAGCCGTCGTACAAAATGTAGGTACGGCACTGGCTGTTTATGAAGCCGTCATGAAACACAAGCCCTTGATGGAACGTGTAGTTACCGTAACCGGGAAATCCATGAACAATCCGGGTAATTTTCTGTGCCGTATCGGTACTCCGGTCTCGGAACTGATAAACGCTGCAGGCGGCCTGCCGGAAGATACGGCCAAAGTCATCGGCGGAGGACCTATGATGGGACGTACAATGGCCAATATCGACTCTCCGGTCATGAAAGGTACGAGTGGAGTACTGATCATAAATGAAAAAGAGGGACCTCGCAAGCCGAGCCGGAATTGCATCCGCTGTTCGAAATGTGTTTCTGCTTGTCCGATGGGATTAGAGCCTTATTTACTGATGACTCTTTCCCGCCACGACTTATTGGAACGTCTGGAAGCAGAGAAAGTAATGGACTGCATCGAATGCGGTTCGTGTAGTTACACCTGTCCTGCTGACAGACCTTTACTGGACTATATCCGCTTGGGTAAAGCCCGTACCGGAGTCATGATCAGAAACAGAAAGAAATAATACATGGCAGATTTTAAATTGCAAATCATTCATTCAATTTAAAATCTAAAATCTAAAATTTTAAATATGAAATTATTAATATCTCCATCTCCGCACTTACATAACAACGATTCAATCGAAAAAAATATGTACGGGGTATTGATTGCACTGATTCCTGCTTTCATCTGTTCCGTCTTATTTTTCGGGATGGGAGCAGTCATTGTAACTTTGACATCAGTGGTCGCCTGTCTGATATTCGAATACCTGATTCAAAAATTCTTACTGAAATGCCAGCCCTCTGTTTTTGACGGTTCGGCTATCATCACGGGAGTTTTGCTGGCCTTCAACGTACCTTCCAACTTGCCGGTATGGATTGTTATCATCGGTGCTTTAGTGGCTATCGGAATCGGCAAGATGAGTTTCGGCGGATTGGGATGTAACATCTTCAATCCGGCTTTGGTAGGACGTGTTTTTTTATTGATATCATTTCCGGTTCAAATGACAACCTGGCCGAAACCGCTGGGTTTAGCCAGTTCTTACGTAGATGCCGAAACAGGAGCTACACCTTTGGCTATCCTAAAAGAAGCTTTAAAAAGCGGACAATCGGTGACGGAAGTCATGTCGTCCGGGAATATTGCCGGTTACCGGGAAATGTTTTTAGGCAATATGGGCGGTAGCTTGGGTGAAGTAGCTGCCATTGCACTGCTAGTCGGATTCGTATACATGTTATTCCGGAAAATTATCACCTGGCATATCCCCGTAACGATCTTCGCTACCGTATTCGTATTCTCAGGTATCCTTTATCTATGCAACCCGGAACATTTTGTAAGCCCGGTATTCCATTTACTAAGCGGAGGTATGATGCTCGGAGCCATCTTTATGGCGACGGATTACGTAACCTCGCCTATGGCTGTAAAAGGAATGGTTATTTACGGAATAGGTATCGGTATAATTACCGTTATCGTCCGCGTTTTCGGAGCATATCCGGAAGGGATGTCATTTGCCATCCTGATCATGAACGGTTTCACTCCGCTGATCAACAGATATTGTAAACCGGCAAGATTCGTATAATTTTAAATTGTAAATTATAGATTGTAAATTCTTAATTTAAAATTTAAAATCTAAAATTTAAAATCAATCATGATGGGAAAAAAATTAGAGTCAAACTTTATAAATATGGTGGTAGTGTTATTTGCTGTCACCTTGATAGCATCGGCGGCAGTTGGATATGTCTATTCATTGACTGCGGAGCCGATAAACCAGGCTAAACAGGCAAAACAAGTAAACGCCATCCGCCAGGTTATCCCGGGAGAATTCGATAACAATCCAAGTATGGATGCCTGGAAAATAGCTACGGACAGCAAACTGGATTATCCATACCTCTATAAAGAAAAAAAACCGGACAGCCTGGTTGTTTATCCGGCCAAAAAGAACGGTGAACTGATCGGTACAGCCGTAAAAACATTGAGTAATGACGGTTTCGGCGGACAGGTATGGTTAATGGTCGGTTTCAACAAAGACGGGTCGATCTACAATTATTCAGTACTGGAACACAAAGAGACTCCGGGCCTGGGCTCCAAAATGGACATCTGGTTTACCAAAGAAGGCAAAGGCAGTATTATCGGGAAAATCCCGGGTACAACCGGCCTAAAGGTAACAAAAGACGGAGGCGACGTCGATGCAATCACAGCAGCGACGATCTCATCCCGGGCGTTCCTGGATGCTGTCAACCGTGCTGCTGCCGCAATAAGCAACAACACAACGCCTGTTGCAGATACGACACAACAAAACCAATAAACGACGATTTTTGATTTCAGATTTACGTCACCTCAGATTGTTGAAGCCTTCGTAAATCATAAATCGTAAATCATAAATCCAAAAACCATGAATAATTTAAAAGTTTTTACCAACGGCATATTCAAAGAAAATCCGACATTCGCACTATTGTTGGGAATGTGCCCGACTTTAGGTGTAACCACTTCCGCCATCAACGGTATGGGCATGGGACTCGCTACAGCCTTCGTATTAGTCATGTCGAATCTCGTGATATCTGTGGTATCCAATATTATTCCGGATAAAATCCGTATCCCTTCATTCATCGTTATCATTGCTGCCTTCGTTACAGTTGTAGATATGTCCATGCAGGCTTATCTCCCGGCTTTACATGCCTCTTTGGGCCTGTTCATCCCATTGATAGTCGTAAACTGTATCGTATTGGGACGGGCGGAAGCATTCGCATCTAAAAATAAAGCCCTGCCGTCTATTTTAGACGGACTGGGGATGGGACTCGGTTTTACCCTCAGTTTGACGCTCCTGGGGACAATACGGGAATTACTGGGAAGCGGTAAAGCATTCAACCTGCCGGTCTTTAATGAAAATTACGGAATGCTGGTCTTTGTTCTCGCTCCGGGTGCCTTCCTTGCATTAGGATATCTTATCGCCATCGTAAATAAAATCAGAAAAGCAAACTAATTGATCTAAAACTATGGGTTATATTATACTTATCATATCAGCCATCTTTGTCAGCAACATCGTACTGGCACAGTTTCTGGGTATCTGTCCGTTCCTCGGTGTATCCAAAAAGGTTTCAACAGCAGTGGGGATGACCGGAGCCGTTACTTTCGTCATGATCCTCGCTACCTTGGTAACCTATATCGTTCAGGTGACAATTCTGACGCCCCTGAACATTGAATTCATGCAAACCATTACATTCATTCTGATCATCGCAGCATTGGTGCAGATGGTAGAAATTATACTGAAAAAAGTCAGTCCCTCCCTTTATCAGGCCTTGGGGGTTTTCCTGCCTTTAATTACAACCAACTGTGCCGTATTGGGTGTCGCTATTATGGTTATCCAGAAAAACTTTACATTACTCTCATCCATCGTATTTGCCGGAGCTACAGCAATCGGTTTCGGTTTGGCTCTCATCATCTTTGCAGGAATACGGGAACAACTCGAGTTAACCGAAGTTCCCAAAGGCATGAAAGGCTCCCCGATCGCATTGATTACAGCCGGACTATTAGCAATGGCCTTTATGGGCTTCTCCGGTATTGTCTGAAAGTAAAAAATAAAAGAAAGTCATTATTTATAAATAATTTTTTTACCGAATATTTTTATAAAAAACACATATGTCCCGGATTTTTTCCGGGACATTTATTTTATTTATAATCAACATATTAATACCGCTAAAACATCTATTTCCGCAGCTTGATTTCCTCTCTTCAGACCGATGTTTTTCCCCTCCTTCCCGGCTGAAACGGGAAAAAACCATTTGGTAATATGCCGGATTTTATCGAATATTGCATACGGATTGGTAGTGGTGTATCGATTTTCTAACAATAAAATATAAAAAAAACATTTATGCGTAAAATTACATCGTGTCTGATCGGATGTTGTTTGGCAATGCAAACCTTTGCAGGACAACCTCCACTGAAAGGATTCAGTTATGCCGTGGTAGAATCACCGGCCGGCAATGAATGGAACTCGCCTGAAAATCTGGCATTGAATAAAGAACAACCCCGGGCTTATTTCTTTTCGTTTGAAAATGTGACGAATGCCCGTAAGGTATTACCGGAAAACAGTAAATACTGGCAGTCTCTCGACGGAAACTGGAAATTCAACTGGGCCCCCGATCCGGATTCCCGGCCGAAAGATTTTTACAAGCCGGAATTCGATGTCACAGGCTGGGACAATATCCCCGTCCCTTCAAGCTGGAACATCTACGGTATACAAAAAGACGGCAGTCTGAAATACGGGGTACCCATTTACGTAAATCAACCGGTAATTTTCCAGCACCAGGTAAAAGTAGACGATTGGCGGGGAGGAGTCATGCGTACTCCTCCGACGAACTGGACCACCTATAAATACCGGAACGAAGTAGGTTCTTTCCGGCGGGAATTTGAAATTCCGCAGGATTGGAATGGCCGGGAAGTATTCATCAGCTTCGACGGCGTAGATTCTTTTTTTTATCTGTGGATCAACGGTCAATATGTCGGATTCTCTAAAAACTCCCGCAATACAGCTAATTTCAATATCACCAAATACCTGCAAAAAGGGAAAAATACGGTAGCAGCAGAAGTATACCGCAATTCTGACGGTTCTTTCCTGGAAGCACAGGACATGTTCCGATTGCCGGGTATTTTCCGGACGGTAGCTTTATACTCGACCCCTCAGGTACATGTACGTAATTTAAAGGTTATTCCCGACCTGGATGCAACCTATACCGACGGTTCCCTGACAATCACCGCTGATATTCGCAATTTGGGTAAAAAAGCGGTTAAAGGTTACCAAATGCACTACTCCTTATATGAAAACGAACTGTATTCCGATGCAAACGACAAGTTGGCCGGCAGCGTATCGGCAGCCCCGATTGTTCTGATCACACCGGAACAGACGACAGAATCGCAGGTTGTCTTTAACATAAAAGCACCCCACAAATGGTCGGCGGAACAACCTTACCGTTATACATTGGTAGCGGAATTGAAAGATAAAAAAAACAAAACGATAGACATCGTTTCTACCATCGTCGGATTCCGTAAAGTGGAAATTAAAGATACGCCGGCATCGGAAGATGAATTCGGTCTGGCAGGACGCTATTACTACGTAAACGGTAAAACCGTAAAATTGAAGGGAGTTAACCGTCACGAATCAAATCCCGCAGTAGGACACGCCATCACCCGTAAAATGATGGAAGACGAAATTATGCTGATGAAAAAAGGAAATATCAACCACGTCCGCAACTCACACTATCCGGACGATCCCTATTGGTATTTCCTGTGCAACAAATATGGTATTTACCTGGAAGACGAAGCAAATATCGAATCGCATGAATATTATTACGGAGCAGCTTCTCTGTCACACCCGAAAGAATGGGAAGCCGCGCATGTTGCCCGCGTTATGGAAATGGTCGATAATCACATCAACCACCCCTCCATTGTCATCTGGTCATTGGGTAATGAAGCCGGCCCCGGCAAAAACTTCGTTTCAGCATACAAAGCCCTGAAACAAGTGGATTTATCCCGTCCGGTACAATACGAGAGAAATAACGATATCGTAGACATGGGCTCCAATCAATATCCGTCAATCGGTTGGATGCGCGGAGCCGTAAAAGGACATTATGACATCAAATATCCGTTCCATGTTTCGGAATATGCCCACTCTATGGGAAATGCCTGCGGTAATCTGGTGGACTATTGGGAAGCCATTGAATCGACCAATTTCTTCTGCGGAGGTGCTATCTGGGACTGGGTTGACCAATCCATGTACAATTACGACAAAAAAACAGGCGAGCGTTACCTGGCTTACGGCGGAGATTTCGGAGATACCCCGAATGACGGACAGTTTGTAATGAACGGGATTGTCTTCGGCGATCTGGAACCGAAACCACAATATTTTGAAGTAAAAAAAGTTTATCAGGACATAGCCGTCAATGCCATCGATCCGGCAAAAGGCAGTTATGAAATTTTCAATAAATACTATTTCAAAGACCTTTCGGAATACGACATCAAATGGTCGCTTTATGAAAACGGGAAAGAAATCGAGTCAGGTAATCTGGCCACCGGAACGATAGCCCCGCGTAGCAGAGTACGCGTAACCATCCCCTATCGATATGACCGGCTGAAAAACGACTCTGAATATTTCGTAAAAATCCGGTTCTTATTAAAGAACGATATGCCCTGGGCAAAAAAAGGTTTCGTAGCTATGGAAGAACAACTTCCTGTCAAAGAAGCCACAGCACGTCCGGCCGTCAGAGAAATAGCGGCAAAAGCCGGTAAACTGACCTACACCGATACACCTTCCAATATCAAAACCATAAAAGGTGATGATTTTGAAGTGCAATTCGATACAAATACCGGAACGATTTACAGTCTGAATTACGGTGGGAAAACCATAATTACGGCAGGTAACGGTCCGAAACTGGATGCGTTGCGGGCATTTACCAACAACGACAACTGGTTCTATGCCCAATGGTTCGAAAAAGGTTTACACAACCTGGTACACAAAACGACAGACAGTAAAATCATAACCCCAAAGGACGGTACGATCGTACTGGCCTTTACTGTCGTATCCCAGGCTCCGAATGCCGCCAAGATCCTCGGAGGAACAAGCTCCGGTAAAAACAGCATTGAAGAGTTGACCGGTAAACCGTTCGGAGAAAGTGACTTTAAATTCACAACCAACCAAATCTGGACGGTATATCAGGACGGTTCTATTGAACTACAGGCAAGCATTACCTCCAATCAGCCGAATCTGATCCTGCCACGTTTGGGATATGTCATGAAAGTGCCGCAAGCATATAAAAACTTCACCTATTACGGTCGCGGTCCGGCCGATAATTACCCCGACCGCAAAAGCGGACAATTCATCGAACAACATACGAATACGGTTGCCGGTGAATTCGTAAACTTTCCGAAACCGCAAGACATGGGAAATCACGAAGATGTACGCTGGTGTGCCCTGACCGATGCCGAACATCAAGGAGCTGTATTTGTTGCAACGAACCATTTATCGGCTTCTGCATTACAATATTCGGCCCTCGATCTGATATTGGCTCCTCATCCTTACCAATTGCCGCCGGCCGGAGATACTTACCTCCACCTGGATGCAGCGGTAACCGGATTAGGCGGTAACAGTTGCGGACAAGGAGGTCCATTGGAACAGGACCGTGTTTATGCCGGACACAACAATATAGGTTTTATCATCCGCCCGGCCGGAAAAGATTTAACGACTATCGCAAATGTCGCTCCGTCCGGAGAAATTCCACTTTCCATTACCCGTAACAGAAGCGGAATCGTAGAACTCTCTTCGGCAAAACAAGGAGCTGAAATCTGTTACTCCATCGGTAAGAGTAAAGCAAAAGTATACACCCAACCGATTCCATTCCGGAACGGAGGTACAATTACAGCCTGGTATAAATCGACTCCGGAAATCAAAACAACCATGACATTCGAAAAGATCGAAACAATACAAACGGTTGTCGTATATGCCAGCAGCGAAGAATCGGGAGAAGGAGATGCAGCAAACCTGACGGACGGCGATCCGAATACGATCTGGCATACCATGTATTCCGTAACTGTAGCCAAATACCCGCATTGGGTAGACCTGGATGCCGGAGAAGTAAAAACAATCAAAGGTTTCACCTATCTCCCCCGGCAAAACGGTGGTAACGGTAATATAAAAGATTACAGCATCCACGTGAGCCAGGACGGTAAAAACTGGGGTGAACCGATCCGGAAAGGAACGTTTGCCAATAATGCAGAAGAGAAAAAAGTAATTTTCACCCAGCCGGTAAAAGCCCGCTACATCCGGTTTACAGCCTTGAGTGAACAAAACGGACAGGACTTTGCTTCCGGTGCCGAGATCACAATTCTGGCTGAATAAAAAACAGGCAATAATTAAAAAGAAAACCCGGCAAATATGATATGCCCCCAAAAAGTT
>NZ_DOED01000004.1:54429-101093 GCF_003524185.1 Culturomica sp. | reverse complement strand
CATAAGTTCCGACAGGTACCGTAATACTACCGCCGTCGCCGATATAGTTTCCACGCATCGGTTTGAAATTCGCCATAAAACAACCTTTCTTATTCCGTGTATAATAACTCCCCCAGGGATAAGTAGCACCACTCAAGCCACCACGGGCTGCATATTCCCACTCGGCTTCCGAAGGCAAACGCCAGTCCTGAACACGGTTGGAAGAGGCATTGTTGAACAAAGCAGTACGCCAGTGACAGAAAGCCTGCGCCTGATGCCAGTTAACGCCTACTACCGGATAATTATCATAACCCACATGTGAAAAATATTCCTTCACATAAGGCTCATTGTAGGCATATGTGAAATCCTTCAGCCAGCACAAAGTATCCGGATAGATACGGACAGACTTGCGCATGATAAAAGATGAACGCCCCTTTACCGCTTCCCGTTCGCCGTTGGCATTGATTACGGTTCCCCCTTTATAAGTCCCGGTTTCCGGGTCATAAAAACGGTCATTGGCAGCAGCCTGCTTAAAGTCATACCAACTGAACTTATACACCAGCTTCCGCACATCCAGTTCGCCGGCAACAATCCGGTCGTCCCCGGCGTAATTCATACCTTCCAGAAGTTCCTTATACTCTTCATTCTTTTTTCCCTCAATACGCATTCTTCTGTCCAAAACAGGCGGCTCCAATACATTGCCTTTCCGGTCTTTCATCAGGAATTCTTCATACCCTTCATCTACCAGCCGTTGTCTTTTCATCGAATCCAGTACGGAATAAACGAATTGACGGTATTCGTCATTGGTGATCTCCGTCTCATCCATCCAGAAAGCTGCCAACGACACCGTACGTTGCGGAGCAGACATCGACCAGGCAATATCCTCATCATTCTGTCCGATATTCAGGCTACCGGTCGGAATTAAAACCATACCATACGGACGGGGCTCAAACCATCTTTTTACTTTACGCGTTCCCACCAATTCTCCGCCTCCGTTGTAAGGAGAACAGGCAACCATCATTACTGCTATAAAGAAAAATACGAACCGTTTAATTTGCATAATATTGATATTTTACAAAAATCTTACACTCTTATATATTTTCTCTCTTTTGCCGATATGCATACCAAAACAATAAGAAAGAGTCACTTCATGTGAATCTCCTGTATACCGACCGACATCACTAACATTCCAATCATAACTATATCCGATCAACACCCCGTTTTTAAGCTCAATCCCCCCCATAAATGTCAAGGCTTCCTCATAACGATAAGAAACGCCTGCCCAATATTTTTTATCATAAATAAAGTTAGAATTCACACTATACTGTGAAATCACAAAATCCGTCTTATAAAAAACAGACGGCTGAATATCCATTTTCGGAGACAAAGCAATCGTATAACCGGCTGTAAAATACATATGCCTGTTCCAAAAAAACTCTCCGATCTCTCCGATAGTCATTTTAGGCTTTGTCAAATGGCTTACAGATGCACCTGCATAATAATTCTTTCCGGACAAAAATACGCCTACACCTGCATCGAACATAATCTTGGATAAATCTACGTTCGCCGCTCCCAATGCCGGGTCCTGATCCGCAGGGGTAAACCCCGGACCTACAGGAATATGAAAATCTCCTGCAATTTTAGAATTCACAACACCTATTTTAATCCCCGCACTCAATATTCCAAAATTAAATATCTTCTTATAAGCATAATTCACCATAAAATGCAAATGACTTTGCATCCCTAACCTATCACTCATAATATTTAAACCGATACCACCGTCCACACGTCCCAAACGTAAAGGGGCATCTATATTAAAAGCATACGTCTCAGGTGCTCCGTCCATTTTTTGCCATTGGTTACGGTATATCCCTGAAATCGCCCAATTTCCCCGCTCTCCTGCAAATCCGGGATTTACCGTCATATGGTTATACATATTCTGACTAAACTGTGGGTCCTGCTGTGCTTTTACCAACACACTTATTGCCAGTAAAGCAATAACTATTAAACATCTTCTCATCGCACCATACCGAGTTTAGCAATTTGCTGTAAAAATAGATAAAATTATTAAAGCTTACTAAAAATTTATAGCAAAACTAAACAAAAAAAATTACACAACCACCTTAATTTCCTCAATTCTCGCATTTTTAACACACAAGACTTCAAAAAGATAATCTCCGATTACTATTTTTTCTCCTTCTGTAGGTATACTTTCATTGTAATACAAGAGACAACCGGCCAGGGTCTCATACTCTTCATTTTCCGGTAAATCCAATCCGTATTTTTCATTCAGGTAATCCACCTCCAGACGGCCGGAAAAAATATATTCATGATCCGAAACCACTTCTTCCTTCAAGTTGGGATGATCGTGCTCATCTTCAATTTCGCCGAAAATCTCCTCCATAATATCTTCTATGGTGACAATTCCGGCCGTAATTCCGAATTCATCCACAACGACAGCAATACTCCGCTGCTGTTTGATAAACAGATTCAGTAAATGAGAGGCGGACATCGTTTCAGGAACGATAATCACACCACTGAGGGCTCCGACAATATTCCTGGGATTTTTGAACAAAGAAGAGGAATGCACATATCCGATGATATTATCTATATTTTCCTTATATATCAATATGCGGGACAATCCTGTGGATATAAATAAATCCCGCAATTCCTCCATGGTCGCATCTATCGGCAAAGCCTTCAAATCCGTACGCGGAACAATACATTCGCGCAATTTTATTTCCGAAAAATCAAGAGCATTCCGGAAAAGCTTAATTTCATGTACTTCCTCTTGCGTCTCGTCCGCCATTTCACCTTCTTCGATCAGGTTATTCAGATCGACTTTCCCAAAGGCCCGGTTTTGTTCTGTCTGCCCCATTTTTTTACCGGTAAACAAACGTAGCAAAAGCCCTCCCAGCCACACCGAGAAATAAGTCACCGGAAAAAACAACAGATAAAACAAAAATACAGGAATAGCAAAAAAACGCAAAAAAGCATTCGGACGAAGCCGGAAAAGAGTTTTAGGCAAAAATTCGGCAAAAAACAGTATGATCAAAGTAGATATCAAGGTCTCCACCAACATCTTCATTCCCAAAGAAAGATCGCTTAAAAAACCGAACTGTCCGACCAGATAATCTTTCATAAAGATACCGTAGATGACCATGACCACATTATTTCCGACCAGCATGGTCGTAATATACATGCCCGAATTGGAAACAAACAGGTCGATCAATGCCTGGGCTATACTTTTATCCGACTTGCTGATTTCGATACGCAATTTGTTCGAAGCGACAAAAGCAATCTCCATCCCGGAAAAAAAAGCCGACAATAAAAGACAAATCAATATGACTGTTAATATAGACATCAGTTACTTGTATCCATTTCAAATTGAACCTCTCCGTCTGTTATATTCTTGAAAACCGGATGCTCCAGATTCTGATCCGATTCAAAACCGTCACTGCTTTCCAAAATATTATTCCCGTCTGTCAAACGCGTATAGCGATCGGAATATATCCATTCTTTCTTGGTATCCCAATACAATAGCTCTGTTTCCAGTTTCTTTCCTTCACTGTTTTTTACGACCACCTGATTCCGGGCCTCCCACAAACCGTCTTTGACAAAATTCTTTGCATATTTGGAATGGATTTCTCCGATCACATTCCCGGTTTTATCGTAATATATGACGTGAATTCCTTTCGGAAATTCATCATACTCCTCCTCTTCCGTATGTATTTTATAATACAAGGGTGTGTACATCCGGTATTTCACCCGGGCTGAATCGGAATAAGTCATAATCAGGTTCTCTCCCGACATTTCGGGCAAGACTTCCTGGTCGGTAATCCGGCTTACCTTCCGGATATCGTTTTTACAAGCGAAAAGCATTATTGCCCCACAGAGGACAATAATGCTTTTATAAAAAGATTTTCGTGTTATAACAGACATATTCCGTTTACTATCTGAAACGCGCCGTTGTCGTCTCGTTAATCCAATCACCGACTTTCACGGAAACTCCGGGAGTAACGCTACGGAAAAACGCTTCGTCCTTACTCGGGAAATGCGGTGAATATACAGCAATTAGTTTATTGGCTTCTTCTGCCACCGAAGGATCAACCTGTTTTGCTTTGATAAATTTATCGACAGCAACCCAGAACACAGATGCATGATCGAAATCATCCTCTCCGTAATTCTTGCTGTATGCGGCATATGCATTTCCGATAAGTATATAAGCCACACCCATGTTCGGATTTAACTTCAAAGCCTCCAGAGCATTTTTCTTCGCTTCAACGAATTGTTTTTTGGAAAGCTTGATCTGTGCCAGTCTGAAATAATAATCAGCTTTAGCGGGATCCTCATTACTTCCTTTTTCAATTGCTTCTGCTAAATAAAGCTCCGTTTTATCAAACTCCTGTCTTTTCCAGAACAACATCGCCAGGTTATAAGCAGCATCGGCTGTCGGCTCCTGTTGATATAATTTTTCAGCCACCTGGGCAAACAAAACCTGATCTGTACATTCGCTTCTTCTCAATATACTGGCAATTTCTTTCAATGTCGCCAGATCATCCGGAGATTTATCAAACTTGGGCTGCAAAAATCCCACCAAGGTAGCACAATCGGCAACACCGGCATTAAAGAACAATGCATTCACCGTTGTTTTTACATCTTCATAAGCTTCTTTGGATTTTTCCGGAGCCTGAGCGATTCCTTTTTCAGCATAATCACTCAATTTCATATAAAGATCGACATACTCATCCTTGGTAATCATATCTTTTTTCAACAATTCATCAGCAACGGCAAATGTCATTTTTGCAGTAAGAGGATGCGTCTTCATCCCTTCCATCTGAATTGATTTTGTCAGATAGCCATAGGCCTCCTTAGCGGCATTCACATCGGAAATACCTCTCAGACGGTATAGATTAAAACCTTTTTTACCTATCGCATATCCTTCGCCCAAACGATTATGATTCCCGAAATATTTTATCCATTGATCGTAAATCATCATCAATGTATCCACATAAGCGGGATTTTTCGTTTTACTATACATTCCCATCATGATGTCCTCACCCCGGACATAAGTGTTCAACTGGAATTTCGGTGCATTATTGAACACATATCTCCATGCGGGTAATGCATCTTTATAATTTTTCTGTTTTACAAATTCTGTGTAAATGGAAGCTTGTTCTATCGTTTTCGTACTATCAAGTCCAAATTTTGAATCCAGTGTCTGGGCTTTGACAAAACTTCCCACAAAACACAACCCCAAGGCTAAAACAATAATTTTTCTCATAATTATTATTAAATTAAAATATCCGACTCATACTGCAAAAATCTCTTTTTTCAGCTTTCTGTGCAAAATTAGGACTATTTTTTTAAAATCCGCAGGATAAAAGCTACAATTTAAGATTTACTTACTTTTTTTATTGAATTCTAAAATATCATTTAACCCGATCATTCCCAACGATTCCTCGAAATGTATTCTTTCTCCCTGTAGCTTTTCGAGCAAACACAGGCTTCCGCCGGTAATCACAACCTGTCCTTCGGAAGTATAGCGGAAAAAATCATCTATATATCCTTTCACTTCAAAAACCATACCATTCACGACACCGTTACGGATAGCCTCTTCCGTATCCCGTCCACAATCCGTACATGTTCCGCGGGCCTCCACATAAGGCAGTTTCTCGGTAAACGCATGCAAAGCCCGGAAACGCATTTCCAGACCGGGAGAAATATTCCCCCCCAGAAACACACCATTCTCAACATAATTGTAGGTAAATGCTGTTCCGGTATCTATCACCAACAATCTCCCGGCCGGGTAAATCCGCCGGGCTGCCGTACAAATAGCGATCCGGTCGAACCCCAGTGTCACCGGGGTATTGTATCCGATTTCCAGCGGCAATAAAAGCCCGGGGGAAGCCTCCAGCCAAAAAACAGCTTCCCGGCGCAATCTCATCCGCAAATCCTCCTCGATCTTACCGCTCCCGGATAAAAACACATGTACCTCATGCTCTTTCCGCACATCCGTAATTGTCCGGAACAGTTCCTCCATTCCGACACCTTTTATCCGCATTTCTCCCAAATGAAAGAAAGCATATTTCAAGCGGGTGTTGCCAACATCTATCACTAAATTCATATCCCCTGAGAATTTACGGTTTCCTGAAACATCTTATCCACATACCTCGACATCTTCTCGACATTGGTAATCTCTGTAAAAATCAAAGACAACTTATCATTTTTTTCATTCATCCGGCAAGGCAGTTCCTGATGTTGTACAAACTTCAACAGGTTGGTAAATACTGTTGAAGCATAGAAAGCAGAAGAGGGTTCTGCAACAAAATACATCACCATCTTACCGTTTTTTACAAACAAACGCTCAACCCCCATTGCCACACACCGCCTCCGTACCCGGACAATTTCCATCAAACCTTTTACCTGCGGGGGTAATTCTCCGAACCGGTCGTGCAAAGCCCGGGTAAATTTCTCCAGCTCGCTGTCTTCCGATATATTATCCAATTCCCGGTACAATTTAATTCGCTCACTGACATTTTCTACATAAGACTCCGGAATCAGCACGGCAAAATCCGATTCGATGACACAATCCGTAACATACTCCTTCCGCGTATTCGATTCACCGGTATGCAAATCCGGGAATTCTTCTTCCCGCAACTCCAGTAAAGCCTCGTTCAAAATCCGCTGATAAGTCTCGTAACCGATTTCTGCGATAAAACCGGACTGTTCCGCCCCGAGAATATTCCCGGCTCCACGGATATCCAAGTCCTGCATAGCGATATTAAACCCACTCCCCAAACCACTGAAATCCTCGATAGCTTTCAAGCGGCGACGGGCATCCGGATTCATCAAATCCAACGAAGGTGTCAATAGATAGCAAAAAGCTTTCCGGTTCGAACGGCCTACCCTTCCCCTCAACTGATGTAAATCACTCAAACCGTAGTTCTGGGCCTGATTGATAATCATCGTATTGGCATTCGGAATATCCAGGCCCGATTCAATAATCGTAGTGGCAATAAGCACATCATAATCGCCCCGGATAAAATTGTGCATCACTTTTTCCAATTCTTCCCCGGGCATTTGTCCGTGAGCGATACAAGTCTTCACCTGGGGTATACTCCGATGCAGCATATCCTGTATATCCCGGATTGTATCCACCCGGTTATGAATGAAAAACACCTGCCCGTTGCGGGACATCTCGTATAATATCGCTTCTTTTATAAGCTTCTCGTCAAAACGGTGCAACTCTGTAACGATCGGATAACGATTGGGCGGCGGAGTCCGGATAATCGACATATCCCTCGCCCCCATCAGCGAAAATTGCAACGTTCTGGGGATGGGCGTAGCTGTCATCGTAACCGTATCCACATTGACTTTCAAACGTTTCAACTTCTCTTTCACGCCCACTCCGAACTTCTGCTCTTCATCGACGATCAACAATCCCAGGTCTTTAAACTCCACATCTTTACTGGTCAGACGGTGCGTACCGATGATAATATCGACTTTGCCCGCTTTCAAATCCGTCAGAACTTTCTTTATATCCGAACTTTTTTTCATCCGGCTGATGTATTCCACCCGGCAAGGCATCCCGTCAAGTCTTTTCCGGAACGTATTGTAATGCTGATACGCCAATATCGTCGTCGGTACCAAGACGGCCACCTGCTTACTATCGGCTACTGCCTTGAATGCCGCCCGGATAGCTACTTCAGTTTTACCGAAGCCGACATCCCCGCACACCAAACGGTCCATCACCTCCGGACGTTCCATATCGTGCTTCACAGCTTCTATCGCTTTCATCTGATCCGGAGTTTCCTCATACATAAACGAAGCCTCCATTTCCTCCTGCAAATAAGTATCTTTGCTAAAAGCAAAAGCCGGTTCTTTTTTACGCCGGGCATATAAAGCGATCAGTTCCCGGGCAATATCTTTCACCCGGGATTTGGTTTTCTGCTTCAAACGGTTCCAGGCATCCCCTCCCAAACGGTTTACAACCGGCGCTACCCCATCCTTCCCCTTGTATTTTGAAATCTTATGCAAGGAATACAAACCGACATACAACTCGGAATTATTTTTATACACCAACCGGATGGCTTCCTGTTCCCGTCCGTCGTTGTTGATCTTAACCAATCCTCCGAAACGCCCGATTCCATGATCGACATGTACGACATAATCGCCCGGATGCAAATTTTGTAACTCACTCAATGTGATCGTCTCCCGCCCTTTCCGTATCCGCGTTGTCTGCAAGCGATACTTGTGATAACGGTCGAAAATCTGGTGCTCGGTGTACACACACATCCGCAGTTGCTCGTCTGAAAATCCTTCATGGATGACACCGTTCAAATGGGTAAACTCAATGGGAAAACCTTTATCCGAAAAAATATCCCGTAACCGTTGTATCTGCATCGCATTTACAGAGCAAACATACAATTTGTAACCGGCTTCCTGTTTGGTTTGCAATGTCTCTGCCAAAATATCGAAACGTTTATTGACAGCAGGCTGGGCATCACACTTCACATCAACGGTCATTCCCCGGAAATACACATCAGGCCCCCATTCTACCACCGAACAGCGATCTATATATCCGAATAACGTATCTTCCGGACTAAGCATGTTCTCGTCCAACTCCGACCGCAACGTTTTGATCTTATCGTACATATACATACCGTTCTTCACCCACCATACGGATTTTTCAGGAAAATAACTGAAAAGATCGGTAAACTCTACCCGGTCGGCAGCATCACTCAAATCCGGTACAATAGCGACCTCATCGATGACCTGTTCCGACAATTGCGACTCGACGTCGAAAAAACGGATACTATCCACATCATCTCCAAAAAAGTCTATCCGGACAGGCCGTTCCTCGGCAAAAGAATAAATATCGACAATACTGCCCCGGATGGAGAACTGCCCCGGTTCGTAAACAAAATCACTCCGGACGAAATTATATTGTTCGAATAGCTCCTCCAAAAAAGAAATCGACAGCTTATCACCTGTCCGGACGGTCATCGACAATTTTGTCAAAACCTTCTTATCCACAACCCGCTCGGCTAAAGCTTCGGGATAGGTAATCAACATACTGGCATTCCCGTTTACGATATTTTTAAGCACTTCCGTCCGCACGAGTACCGAATCGTTATCCTTTTCATCCTTACGGATCGCCCTGCGATAAGAAGAAGGCAGGAAGCACACCTGCGATTCGTCTGAAAATGCCAGGACATCATTATAAAAATAAGCCGCTTCTTCCCGGTCCGACAACACAACCACCCGAAAACCGGGACGGGTTTTGACCATCGCACTTACGATAACGGCTGTAACAGAGCCTACATTATTGATGAGTCTGTATTTTCCGTCGCCCCTGAGTTTTTCCGTCAACTTCTCTACCACAGGCGACGTCAGATAAGATTGAAGTATATCTTTTATATCCACTTCTTTTTTTTACAAAAGTAAAAAGTAAAAATTGAAAATTGAAAGCCGGAAATTGAAAATTCGGTTAAGAAAGTAAATTTTAAAATATAAAACGTCCGTAAAGACAGAATGAAAGGTGGAAAACAAAACTTTTTGAGAAAAAAGTAATTAACTTTGCCTGCAAACGACAAAAATCAGGAATCGAAGAACCGGAAACCGCAAAAGCCAGCGATACCGCAGACGCTCTATGTGCCGTGCATGACAGCCACACAAGCAGGATAAACACCGAACTCAAAACCTGTCATCCCCTAAAGGTATTTGCAAACGTTTAAGCTTATCCGGTACGATTTCTCATTATATCCAATATTTTATTTTACATCACAAATTAACGACCGACATCAGATATGGAAATCGTATTTTTAGAATCTTTAGGCATGTGCGAATGTAAAATCGCCCAACTTTGTGAACCTTTAAAAGCGCAAGGACATCATATAACCTTCTATCCCGACCGGAACGAAAAAGAAGAAGTACTTATCGAAAGAGCTCAAAACGCTGAAATTATTATCGTCAGCAACATTCCTCTCCGGAAAAGTTTTCTGGATGCCTGCCCCTGTTTGAAAATGATTTCCGTTGCATTTACCGGTCTCGATCATATCGACCTGGAAGAATGTAAAAAACGGGGGATCACCGTCGTGAATGCCGCGGGTTATGCTACCCATGCCGTAGCCGAGCTGGCAATAGGTATGATGATTGCCGTTTACCGTAAGATTGTAGGGGGAGATGCCATCACACGCATCGGAGGAAGCCGGGAAAGTTTTCTCGGCTCCGAATTACACCGTAAAACAGTCGGAATCATCGGCGCCGGTGCCATCGGGCAACAAGTAGCCCGATTAGCCTTGGCGTTCGGTTGCCGGGTAATCGCATACAACCGCACCCCCCGGATATTTGAAAACATTCAAGCGGTTGACAAACCCACTCTTCTTCGGGAAGCGGACATCATCAGTATACACCTTCCGCTCACAGCAGAGACCAAAGATTTTATCGGAGAAGAAGAATTTAATATCATGCAGCCACATGCCGTTTTAATCAATACGGCCAGAGGCCCGATTGTCAATAAGGACGCCCTCTATGAGGCATTGAGGAAAGGTAAAATTGCGGGAGCTGCCGTAGACGTATACGATCAGGAACCTCCGTTACCGGGAGGTTACGAATTATTCAACGCACCCAATTTATTAATGCTTCCCCACATGGGATATGCAACAAGAGAAGCTTTCGGCGATCGCATCCGGATTGTCATCGACAACATCCTTAACTGGCTGAATTCAACAACCCGATAATCAACATATATGCTAAAAAAATTACTTTTACTTTTTATCCTCCTTCCCTTGTTCGCAACGGGAAAAGATTTTCAGGTCAGGCTGGCCATAAAAAACCTGCCCGAAGGCAACGTCCCTGTTCTCCTGAGGATATACAACGGCAATATGATTATGCTGGACAGTATTCCGGTAAAAAACGGAGAAATACTGACATTTGATATCCCGGACAATACCCCCCGCGGTATGCTGAAAGTCGTTCTGGGACCTTCGGCATATGCCAAATACACGAACGGCCAACCGACTGCGGTCGATTTCCTGTTTAACCGGGAAGACATCGAATTCTCCCTTGATTTCAACAACCCGGAAAAGACATTGAAAATTATCCGGTCGGAAGAAAACAAGGTTTATTTTGAAGCATTGCGGCACGAAATCCTGTTTTTCCGGAAACTGGCTTTGCTCGAGCAGGTAGTACTCCAATATCCGGAACAAGACGATTTTTATCACTCGGCTCTGAAATATTACCAGAAATACCAGACAGACCGGGAAAAATTACTGGATAGTATGTATGCAGCCCGCCCCCACATGCTCGCCACCAAAATTTTAAATACCCGCCGCCTGCCCTTTACAGCCGGAAATCTGTCTCCCACAGACAGGGACTCCATATACAAGCATCATTTTCTGGACAAACTCGAATTCAACGATACGACCTTATTGTATACAAACGCCTACACCGACAAATTATACCAATATATTCAGTTCTTTATAAAACCGAATCAAAGTCCGCGGGAGAATGAAGCTGCAATAATCAAAGCTCTGGATAACATTATGCCCAAACTGGAAAGCAATGAAATCGTCCGGACTCATCTGTTGCAGTTTCTGATTCAAGGATTCGAGAGTATGAAAATGGAAGAAGTACTGGCACATATTTCCGAAAACTACTTACAACAATGCAACAGTTCGATGGAAATTGTAAAACGCCGTTTGGAAAAATATCAGAAAATGGCTATCGGACAAAAGGTGCCCGACTTTACCGCCGTTGACGTACACAATAATCCCGTCAGCTTATATGCCGACATTCATCCCTATACTTTATTGATCTTCTGGCATACAAACTGTAGTTTCTGCCGGCAGTTTCTCACCGATCTGGCTAAACCGGAGATTCAGCAAATGCTGCAACATTACGACATCAATATTATCGGCATTTCTATCGACGACAACCGGGAAGACTGGATTAGCTATTCTGCCGGTCACAAACTGAATTTTTCAAACACGTTTATCGAAGGAGGATTTTACAGTGAAACAGCCGGAGAATATAATTTATTTGCGACCCCCAGCCTGTTTTTACTCGACAACAATCACACCATATTGGCTAAACCGCTGACCATAGAAGAACTGGTCAATGCGTTGAAGAAACTTTAAACAAACAAATAAACAGGTGGAAAAAATACCACCTGTTTATTGTTGCTTATTCTTTGAAATAAACCCTTTTTACCCGGTGTGCCACCCCTGTAAGCACCTCATAGGGAATGGTCCCCAACTTTTCAGCTAATTCGGTCACGGGAATATGTTTTCCGAAAATCTCGACCTCATCCCCGACCTGTATATCCGTTCCGGTAATATCCAACATACAGGTATCCATACATATATTCCCGATAATCGGTACCCGCAAGCCTTTTACCAACATTTCACCCGCTCCGTTACTCAAGCGGCGGTTTAATCCGTCGGCATACCCTACCGGAACAACGGCAATCCGGGAGTCTTGTCCGACAATTCCCTTACGGCCATATCCGACGGTTTCATGCGCCTTTACATTCCGGATAGAAGCAATATACGTTTTGAAAGTACTGACAGGCGTTAAAGCAGCTCCGACAGCACTGATCCCATGCAAACCGATTCCCAGACGTACCATATCGAAACTATACTGAGTAAAACGCTCTATCCCGGCAGAATTCAGAATATGACGCATAATCTTATAATCAAAATGCTCCTGAATCTGTCCGGTCATCTCAATAAACAAATCGATTTGCTGCTTTGTAAACTCATCATGTACCGTCTCATCGCTTCCTGCCAGATGAGAAAACACCGAACGTATAACCACCCGGCGCGGTTGCGCAAAAAATTCGAACAATGCCGGCATATCTTCCGGATCGAGTCCGGAACGGTTCATTCCCGTATTCAGTTTCAGATGTACCGGATAATTCCGGATTCCATGCTTCATCAATGTCCGGTCAAAAGCCTTCAATATATCCAAAGAATAGATTTCCGGCTCCAGATTAAACTCGATCATATTATCAAAAGCTTCCGGCTGAGGATTCATCACGGCGATCGGAATATCGATACCGTCAGCCCGCAAAGCCACTCCTTCATCAGCAAAGGCTACCATCAGGTAATCAACTCCCTGATATTGCAGTAAACCGGCAACTTCTCCGGAACCGGAGCCATAGGAAAAAGCCTTGACCATCACCGCCAGTTTCGTTCCTTCCGGCACTAAAGAACGGAAATAATTCAAGTTAGCGACCATAGCATCCATATCCACTTCCAGAATCGTATTGTGAGACTGCTGCTGTAAAAAACCGGCGATAAATTCGAATCTGAACTTACGGGCTCCCTTTATCAAAATGACCTGATCCCGAAAAGTTTCCCGGTCCTCCAGCCTTAAAAAACGGTCCGTATCCGGATAAAAACGAGCCTTCATCCCAAAATAAGACTTATGCTTCATCAAATCTTCTCCGATACCGATAAATAAGGTAACCCCCGCTTTTTCAAGCATTTCCGCTATCTCCCGGTAAAGCGCATCCTTATCCGACCCGGTATCGACAAAATCAGACAATACAACCGTCCGGGATTTCGCCTTATCCTGCATCGTCAATGTATTCAATGCCAAATGAAAAGAAGCTGAATCCGAATTGTAATAGTCGTTGATCAAAACACAACGGTTGATCCCCTCTTTGATTTCCATCCGCATAGCTATCGGCTGTAACCGGCTTACTTTCTCGGCGATTCTTTCCGGTGCAATCCCTTTCATCAACAACACGCATACGGCATTCATACAATTTTCATAGGAAGCTTCATCCGGAAAAGGAATATTGATCTGAAAAACATTTCCTTTATATGTAAGCTCTACCCTACGGCCTTTATCGGTTACCCCCAATGTCCTCGACTTCACTGCAACGCCATCGCCTTCTCCCCACAATATCACCTGCGCCTGCTTATCCGCAACGGATGCAATATAACTCAAAGCCTCACCTTCTCTGCCGATAATCGCATGGCAATACCGGAACAAAACGGCTTTTTCTGCCAATTTTTCCTGAAGCGAAGCAAAATTTTCTCCATGAGCATCCCCCAAATGAGTAAAAATACATACATCCGGACGGATCATACTTTCCAGACGAACCATTTCGCCTTTCCGGGAAATACCCGCTTCGATCAACGCTATCTCCGTAGATTCTTCTATACCGTACAACGAAAGCGGTACCCCCACTTGTGAATTATAACTCCGGGGACTCCGGTAAACGGCAAAATCATCCGATAACAATTGATAAAGCCATTCTTTGACGATCGTCTTCCCGTTACTACCTGTAATAGCAACAACCTCCGCCTTCATTTTTTCACGGTGAGTCCGGGCATAAGTTTGTAAAGCTTTCAGCACATCGTCCACCACATAAAATTTAGCCTCCAATGCCTCAAACTCTTTCCTCTTCTCACTCACTACAAAACTACGCACCCCCCGTTCATACAAACCTGTAATATAATCATGACCGTCATGATTATTTCCCTTCAATGCAAAAAACATCGTCGATTCGGGATTGTTCACCGAACGGCTGTCAATACTGATTTCCATCTTTATATAATTAAAAACACCATTCTCAAAAAACACAACCGAAATCCCGGACGGATCACAGCAAAGGAGCAAACAAACGTGCCACAGACTCCCGTATTTTCTGCCGCTTCGGACGGAATTTCCATTTATGTATACTCTCTTCCACGCTGTCTCTCATATCTTCAACAAAAGAAGCCGCCAGATTTTTAGCAACATTCCGGTCGTATATAATCAAATTCACTTCAAAATTCTCGTCAAAGCTACGCATATCCATATTGGCAGTACCCACACTCGCCATCATACCGTCTACAACAATAACCTTGCTATGGTTAATGCCTTTCTGATACCAATACACCTTTACTCCGGCTTCCAGTAATTCCTCGACATAAGAACGCGAACACCACTGTGTCAGCCACGAATCGGATTTATGCGGTAACAATATGCGGACATCGATTCCCCCCATCGCCGCAGCTTTAATGCAGTTCAGCGTTGTCTCTCCGGGCATAAAATAAGGGGTAGAAATAAAAACGTATTTCTTTGCCGTATTGATCAGCGTAAAATAAGCCTGTTGTATCGAGGCCCAATCGCTATCGGGTCCGGAAGCCACGGTTTGTACAATTACATTGCCGTCTTCTTTTTTATAAGGCATATAATCTTCCTTATTTAACAACAACTCCTGCCGGACAAAATACCAGTCTATCAGAAAAACAATCTGCAAAGAAGTCACAGCCTCCCCTTTCACCCGCAGATGCGTATCCCGCCAGATCCCGATGCCGGGCAAACCGTTCATATAGCGATCTGCAAAATTCAAGCCTCCGACAAAGCCGGTTTCTCCGTCAATGACAATAATCTTACGGTGATTACGATAATTCGCCTTATCGGCAATCCGGTGAAAACGTACCGGCAGAAAAGGGTAAATCTGTATCCCGGCAGCCCGCATTTCCCGGATGTAAGTTTTCGGCAGACTCCAACAACCGACATCGTCAAAAATCACCCTTACCTCAACTCCGCTTTTTGCTTTTGCAATCAAGATATCTTTCAATCGGGTTGCGAGTTCTCCCGCTTCGATAATATAATATTCCAGGTGAATAAACCGTTTAGCCCTCCCCAATGCAGTGAAAATAGCCGGAAAAGTTTCCTCTCCGTTTTTCAATATATCCACTTTATTGTAACGAGTCAACAGTGCCTTGCTGTTATTAAGCAATAGTGTCATCAGTTTCCGGACATCCTTCATATCCTCCTTTTTCAGGAATTCCGTTTTCTGTATCCGCTGCTTCTGGTCCTCACTCATATATTGCAACCACTTCATATCCCCCAATCCCTTCATCGAAAACATCTTGATTTTACGGTAATTGACACCGAAATACAAATAAAAAATCATACCGACAAGAGGGACAAACAACAATACCGCCACCCAGGCCAGTGTCCTTACCGGATTCCGGTTTTCCAAAACGATATTGAATGCCACCATCAATACGGTAAGTAAATACAGTACAATTAAGGTGTAGATGACGATGACAGACCAACTCATATATTCGAAACAGGCTAGACTATTTATAATTAATTTCTTATTTTTGTTTTATGAATATCAGTATTTATACTTTATCCCAATACGCATCCGGCGAACTTAAAGATACATATGAGCCGGAAGAAATCCGCAGCATCTGTCGTCTCATTTTCATGGATGTCTTTCATTACACAAATATAGACATCCATATCCAAAAACACGAAAATTTACCGGAAAGCTTTCTCGGGAAATTTCAGGAAATCATAGCCCGCTTAAAACAGGGCGAACCGATCCAATATATCATCGGCACAACCGAATTTGCCGGTCTGACATTTACAGTCAATCCCTCAACCCTTATCCCCCGACCGGAAACAGAAGAACTGGTTTTGTGGATCAAATCCCTGGCTGCACCTTCATCACACATATTGGACATCGGAACAGGCAGCGGCTGTATTGCAATAACTCTCGCACATCTATTGCCTGACAGCCGGGTTACAGGCATAGACATTTCTGCCGATGCTCTGGCAACGGCTTCTCACAATGCCATGATCAATCTCACGAAAGTACAATTCCGGCAAGCCGATATCTTCGATTACCGGCCCGAAAGCGGCAGCCGATTCGACATCATCGTCAGCAACCCTCCTTATGTACGTATGAGTGAAAAGCAGTACATGCAACGTCAGGTAGTGGATTTCGAACCCCCGACCGCCCTCTTTGTCCCGGATAAAGACCCCTTGCTCTTTTACCGGCAAATTGCAAAATTCGGCCAAACCCATCTCCGCAAGAACGGACTGCTCTTTTTCGAGATCAACGAAGCCCTTGGACAAGACACCGTAGATTTATTAGCCCGGTATCCATATTCCGGCATTGAAATAAAAAAAGATTTTTTAGGAAAAGACCGGTTCATAAAATGTACCTACTAACTTCATCGCTCATGGATGCAAAAAATGCCCTCAACATCGTCGCCGGTTTATGCAGCAAAAAAGAATACTGTCTTCAGGAAATCCGGGAAAAACTCAAAAAATGGGATATTACGGAAAAAGACACAGCACGGATTTTGGATTTTCTGATCCAAAATAAATTCATCGATGAAAACCGCTTTGCTTTTGCATACGCCCGGGATAAATTCCGCTTCAACAAATGGGGCAAACAAAAAATCATATTGATGCTCAAACAAAAACAAATCCCTGCCGGCATTATCCGGCAAGCGGTCGAAACACTCGATAAAAAGGAATACGATACGGCTTGCCTGAACTTACTGCTTCAAAAAAAGAAAAGTTTAAAAAATGAAGATCCTTTAAAAGATAAAAATAAGCTCATCCGTTTTGCTCTTTCCCGGGGATTCGACTACGATACCATCCGGAATTGCTTACATCATCCGGAATTCCGGACAGGATACATCTCCCCTAACGAGAACGGGTCATGGGATGAGTAAAGACAAAACGGGCTCCTTTCTTATAACTTCGATCCACCCATATTTCGCCACCCAGCATATTTACCGTAATCCGGCAAATGGCCAGTCCCAAACCGGTACCTTGTACATATTCGTTCAGCTTCGAGAATCGGTCGAAGACAACTTCCTGCTTTTCTTCCGGAATTCCACAACCTGTATCGGAAATAGCAAATACAACCTGTTTTTTCGCTTCGTCGATTTTCAATTCCAGCCGTATTTCGCCCGCTTCCGTAAACTTATTGGCATTCGACATCAGATTGATAAGTATCTGCTGCAAACGCTGTACATCCGTTTCCAATTCAAAACTCTCTACCGGCGGCTCAAAAACATAACTTACCCCTGCCTTTTTCGCCGGAGAGGTAGTGGCCAACACCCCCTGACAAAGTAAAATCAGATCACAGGTTTCATAGGTCAATTGAAGCTTCCCCGTCTCCAAACGGGAAATATCCAATATATCGTTCACCAAACGCAATAGCAAATCGGAATTGGTCTGTATGATCTCTACAAAATTTTTCTGCTCTTCCAAAGAGAAATCCTCCGATATCAAAACATTCGAGAACCCCACAATCGCATTCAAAGGAGTCCGTATCTCATGACTCATATTGGCTAAAAAAGCCGTCTTCAGCCGGTCAGATTCCTCTGCTCTCTCTTTAGCTGCCACCAATTCAACTTCCGAATCCTCCAGTTCGTCTTTCAACCGCTTTGTCCGTAAATAGAAATACAAGGTAATGATAAAACCGAATAACAAAAACCCGAAAGTCAAGCCGATAAAAAGCAATTGCACTTTATATTTAACCCAGAAAGAAACATCTTTATTCAAGAATTCAACATCCTTCGGCAAATCTTTTTCAGAAAAACCGAATTCCTTTACCTTTTGCAAATCGAATGAATATCCATTGGGAATAAATTGAAGTACATTTTTATACTCCCGGTTGCTATGAATAGTCTCATAAGCCTGCCTACCCAAATCTCTTCCTACATTCCGGTATTCCGGAATGTAACCGCCCAAAGCCCAATAACCCAAGCCGATTGAAGTCATCGAAAACACCGGTATTTTAGGATTGGCGGACATCATCGTATAAGTCGCATTTTTCATAAAATACCCTTCGTTTTTATCCACCCGCCAGGTTCCCATCAATATCACCGTTTTTTCAGGCAATGCCGCAATCTCGTCCACGATCGTGTAAATCGTATGCTTCCGTCCATCCAGACATATCAGGCCAAGCTCGGGGAAATGCCTCATTTCCTTCTTTACATGAGCCAATAAACTAACCCCACCGTAACTATTGTCCGAAATAAATGCAATATGCCGGACATCCGGATAAAGCCGCTGTATCAATTCTATATTTTTCTCGACATCATATTCATACAGAAAGCCACCGACCTTAAAATTACGCTCTTGCAAAACATCCATACTCTCCGGCTCCCAATCCGACAACACCACTTTATCGTCCGGCAATATAATCGCATTCCGACTTACCATTCCGCACAACAAGGGAACCTCCGGCATGATATTATCCTGGGAAATATAAGAAGCCCATGCCTCCTGTCCCAATAAAATAATCAACGAAGGTCTGTTTTTCTCCGAATACTTTACCAAAATCTCATGCATATGGGATTTCCACATCGGTGCTTCCGAAAAGCTCTTACAATTCATATTCTCGATAATCACCGGCTGCATCCCTCCCAATGATTTGTACTCTTCTATAAATTCGGAAATATTTTGAGCAGTCTGATAAGCTTCCGGATTATACGAACTAATGATCAGGATAGGCCTTTCATTTGCAACAGCCCAACAAGAGAAGGTGCGGAAAATAATCACACACAATATAAAAACACCTGTACCTAAACGTAAAATCATTCCCGTTTCTTTTTCGAATGCACGAAACAAAGATATTTAATTTAAATTCGTATTTTATATATCTTTGATTAAAATTTTCCTTATTCAGACAATTTGTGATAAAAACAGTTAATACCCATGAATATTTTTACAGAAACGGAAAAGTTAGCAGAAGCCCAGCTTCAGGAATTCGAACTGGCAAAAATTAATTATGCGAATTTAAAAAAAGCAGCCTATAAAACGATTCCCATTGGAACATACACATTCGAACTGCAATACAATCCGGACCGGATTCGTTCGACAGCAGCCAATATTACCCCCCGGGTATTGCAATCCCGAAAATGTTTCCTATGCTCTGAAAATTTACCGGCCGGACAAAAAGGTATTCCATACGGACAAGACTACAATATCTTCGTCAATCCCTATCCGATTTTTCAAAAGCATTTCACAGTTCCGGCCACGACACACTCCCCTCAGCTCATAAAAGGACGGTTTACGGACATGCTGGCATTAGCCAAAGACTTTCCCGCTTATACGATCTTCTATAACGGTCCCCGCAGCGGAGCCTCCGCCCCGGACCATTTCCACTTTCAAATGGCTCAACGCCATGTCATGCCTTTAGAAAAAGACATTCAACACGGGGAGATCGTACAACAGGGACACGCATATACGATAAGTACGCTCAACAACTATTTACGGAAAAATATTCTGTGCAGTTCCGGGGATTGTGATCTGCTTTCTTCCTTATTTACTCATATTTCAGAGATATTGGAAAATTTTATTCCTTCCTGTCCGGAACCGATGATTAACCTACTGACGTGGTACAGTGAAGGAATATGGACGGTCGCTATTTTTCCCCGGCGGGAACTAAGGCCCTGGCAATTTTTCGCAGAAGGGGCCGGAAAAATCTTGTTCAGCCCCGGTTGTGTCGACTTTGCCGGCCTGCTCGTCACCCCCCGTAAAGAGGACTTCGACCGCTATACGCCTGCACTATTGGCAGATCTTTTCGGACAACTGACCCTTACCGATGCAACCTGGAAAAATCTCTTACCCTGTCTGCAAACTGTTCATCCCTGATTATCCGATAATCATTCCCACCACCGTCGCAGATAATAAAGACGCCAATGTACCGGCCAGCAAAGCACGCATGCCGAACTTAGCCAACAAAGGCTTATTCTTGGGGGTTAAGCCGCCGATCCCCCCGATCTGAATACCAATGGAGGCAAAATTCGCAAAACCACATAAGAAATACGTACACATGATGATTGACTTCGCCTCCGCAAAAGCTCCGGCCGCTTTCAAATTAGCTAAATCCACATAGCCGATGAACTCCGTCATTATGACTTTTTGCCCCAACAAGCTTCCGGCATAAACCATATCATCAGCAGAAATACCGATTAACCACATCAGAGGAGATATGGCATATCCCAGAAGAAATTGCAGGTTCAATTCCGTATTCCGGCCATCCGTAATCTGTGTAATATATTCATTCAAACCGGTCATACTTCCGAACTTCACAAACAAATAATTGGCAAAAGCAATAAAAGCAACAAAAACCAACAACATACCGGCCACATTAACTGCCAGCTTTACCCCCTCCGATGCTCCGTTGGAAATAGCATCCAATATATTTTTTCCCACCTTATTCTTCGACACATGAATATCATTATTCACTTTTTCAGTCTGAGGAACAAGCAATTTCGCAAATACAACCGCACCGGGAGCTGCCATTACCGAAGCAGCCAGCAAATGCTTGGCAAATACCAGCCTCTGCACAGGATCCTCTCCTCCCAAAAAACTGATATATGCAGCCAATACCCCACCTGCAATTGTCGCCATACCCCCGGTCATCACCAGGAAAATCTCAGAAGGACTCATATCATCCAAATACTCCTTAATCATTAAAGGAGCCTCCGTTTGTCCTAAAAAAATATTACCGGCCACCGACAAAGATTCCATCCCTGAAATATTCATCAATTTTGTCATCACCCATGCCAAAGCGTATACGACCTTTTGAATGATTCCCAAATAAAACAACAGAGAAGTCAATGCCGAGAAAAATATAATTGTAGGAAGCACCTGAAAAGCAAAAATATAACCGGCCTTGGTCGTATCCATCAAATCTCCCAGAAGGAAAACACTGCCCGCCCTCGTGAAATCAAGAATTGTCACGAATATTTTCCCAAAAAATTCAAAAAACGCCTGTACAAAAGGCACATACAACACTCCGACTGCCAACAACAACTGTATGGTGAGTCCGATTCCGACCACTCTCCAGGAAATAGCCTTCCGGTTATTACTAAACAACCAGGCAATACCGACTAATGTTGCTATTCCCAACAAACCCCTCAATACAGACATGACAGACATGTGACTTTCGATATTGACAGCACTTTGTATACCGCTCCCTTGTTGAGCATAAAGTCCCCCTGCCGTCAAAAGTAATAACACAGGCACGAGACATAAAATTTTTTTCAACACACCGTTCATAAAATCAGATTTCTAATTTAGGGCGTGCAATTTAAACCTTTTTATGCAAAAAGCGAATATTTTGACAATATCTTTTCCCACAAAATATCGAATTTACTTTCTCAATTTTCTTGTTATTATTTCTTCATTTTTAAAATATTTGCACAATATTCAGTTTTATTATATCTTGCAATCCTAAAAACAGTAAAAACAATAGACATATGAAGACAATCAATTTACTATTCTTATTCGTACTTTACAGTATATGCCTGACTTCTTGCCAGGAATCCGACTCCGGGCAAACAATCGGTATTATCCCTCAACCCACAAGTTTACAAACGGCACAAGGACATTTTACCTTAACTTCCAAAACCCCTCTCAATATCGTAAAAGGAGCCGATGACCTCGGACCGGCCTGCAAATTTTTCAGTGAACTCGTTGCCCGTTCTTTAGGTAGTCCGTTGCTTACCGAACAGGGAGAAACGAAAACAGGTGCGATCAACATATACATCGATACGACATTAGCAAAAGAAGCATATACACTGCATGTCACCGGTAAAGCAATCGACATAAAAGCCGGTAGTTCATCTGCCGTATTTTATGCTTTCCAGAGCTTGCGTCAGATGATGCCGGTTTCAATAGAAAAAGGTGAAAAACAACCGGCCATTGAAATTCCGGATGTAACGATACAGGATCAGCCCCGTTTTGCTTACCGGGGACTTATGCTGGATGTATGCCGCCACCTATTTTCTCTGGATGAGATCAAGACATATATCGACATGCTGGCCATGCACAAAATGAATCGTTTTCACTGGCACCTGACGGACGACCAAGGCTGGAGAATCGAGATCAAAAAATATCCGGAACTCACCAAAATCGGAAGTATGCGTAAAGAAACCGTCATCGGACGCAACAGCGGCAAATACGACGGACAAGCATACGGTGGTTTCTACACCCAGGAAGATATAAAAGAAATCGTACAATATGCTGCCGACCGTTATATCACGGTTATCCCGGAAATAGAACTTCCCGGTCATGCATCTGCAGCTTTAGCTTCTTATCCGGAACTGGGATGTACCGGCGGACCATACAAAGTAGTCGGGGAATGGGGCGTTTTCGACGATGTATTCTGTGCCGGTAATGACAAAACCTTTGAGTTTTTCCAAAATGTCTTTGATGAGATTATTCCATTATTCCCCTCGGAATACATTCATGTCGGCGGCGACGAATGCCCGAAAACGGCTTGGAAAAAGTGCCCGAAATGTCAAAAACGAATCAAAAAAGAAGGTCTCAAAAACGAGCACGAATTACAAAGCTATTTCATTCACCGGATCGAAAACTACCTGAATTCAAAAGGGAAAAAAATAATCGGTTGGGATGAAATCTTAGAAGGCGGCATATCCCAAACTGCTACGATCATGTCCTGGAGAGGAACGAAAGGCGGCATCGAAGCTGCGCAGAAAGGCAACCAAGTCATCATGACACCTAACACCTATGCTTATCTGGACTACTACCAATCTCTGGATACCAAAAACGAACCTTTTGCAATCGGCGGATATGTCCCCGTTGAAAAGGTATATAGCCTGGAACCGACCGAAGGACTGACACCGGAAGAGGGCAATATGATTATCGGCGTACAAGGTAATCTATGGACGGAATATATCCCGAATTTCTCACAAGTACAATACATGGTGTTACCCCGTATGGCTGCCATTGCCGAAATCGGCTGGACCCCGGCAAAGCTTAAAAACTACGAAAACTTTGTCGGACGGACAATCGCCCTGATGGAACGTTATGACGCTTTGGGCTACAACTACGCCAAACACATTATGTCTGTGAGCGGCAAAACAAGTTTCGATGAAGAAAAAAGTTGTATCCGCCTTACGTTGGCTCCCAATTATCAACAAGCAGCCATCCATTATACTGTAGATGGCAGCACACCGACATTGCAGTCGCCGGTGTATAAAGAACCGCTTGACATTACCTCCGATTGCGATATCCGGGCCCAACTTTTCCGGAACGGTAAAGCAATAGGCAAAGAATTCAACCAATCGTTCAAAATCAGTCAGGCCGTAAAGAAAAAGGCCCGGTTACAGAATAAAATATCCGAAGTATACGCAGCCCAGGGTTCCCGTACCCTCACAGACGGCATACGTGGAACGGTAGATTTTCGCGACGGCAATTGGGTTGGCACCTGTAACGATGATATGATTCTGGTGGTTGATTTCGAACAACCGACAACTTACTCGAAAGTCAATGTCGGTTGCCTGAATAAAGTGGGAGACTGGATCTGTTTGCCTGTAGCTATCAGAGTATATGCTTCCGAAAACGAAAATGATTATACCCAGGTAGCCGAAATAAAAGATATAGCTAACCGCGAAGAATTCAAAGAAGAAGGCATTCACAATATTACTTTAAATATCGAAAACGGGAAATCCCGTTTCGTAAAAGTAGTTGTCGAACGTCAGAAATTCTTACCGGAAGACCATCCGGGAGCCGGAAACGCAGCATATGTATTCCTTGATGAAATAGAGATCGACTGAAACACCCTCATCCTGTTCACGAATTACCGGAAAATTTTATGTTTCGGTAATTCGTGAATAGAAAGGGTAAATTTCTTACACGGGCGAGACCTACAGAAGACAAATTTACAAGTAACTGATTTCTTCTGAAGTAAGCCCTGTGGCTTTGGCAATCACTTCCGGGTCAAGACCGAGTGCTTTCATATTCCGGGCAATGTCCTGCTGTTTTTTCTTTTCACCTTCAGCAAGCCCTTCCATACGCCCTTCTATCCTTCCCTCTGCCAGTCCCTCCGCCAATCCTTCCGCTTTGCCCTCTGCTTTACCTTCTGCTCTGCCTTCTGCCCTGCCTTCTGCTCTACCTTCTGCTCTTCCTTCCGCTTTGCCCTCTGCTTTGCCTTCCCGGATAGCTGTATCCATAACACTTCGCTGTACCCGCAAATTTTCGATATTACGAAGATAGGCAGCACGGTCGGTTTTGCCGAGAGACGAAAATTTCAAACGCTCCCGTGCTTCGGCCAGGCCGGGAGCCTTCGCATTATCGCCGATTTCACCGGTTTTGAGAAAAGATATCCACTCATCGAGCGGAGTGATAGCTTTCTTGTCAAATTCATTTACCCGCAATACATAATATTCAGGGAAAAGATCCCCTGCTTCCTGACAAATAAATTTCTCTGTCTGCTGTTTCGATAATTTCAGAACATCATTGTTATGAATGCCCCGGAACTCCGTCCGGCCATGATAAACATAATCCGTACCCTGTCCAAGATCGAAATAAACGATATTTACAGAGTATACCTTACGGATTTTCTCATACAGGTCACCTTCAGAAATATACTCCGTCACGGCTTTAGACACACCGTAAAGCATACGTAGGAAATAATCGATTTCACGGTTATTCTGTACTTCTACAATGATCAATTCCCCTTTGCTATCTTCAGCGAGCAAATCCACACGATTGAATTTATCGGTAATGTCCTCTTTATTACCTTCGCTTTCGAGAATATTGCAAATTGTTATCTTTTCACCCAACAGACTACTCAAAAAACCCTCCAACACCACAAAATTACTTTTATGGCGAAGCAACCGTTTCATAGCCCAGTCGAATCGTACATAATGAGGTAGTGCCATAATTCTGATTTTAAATGTAATACTATCACAAAGTTACGTATTTTTAAATTGCCGCACAAGCTAAGATTCAGGAAGTTTTTAATTTACGACCGGTCCCGCAGACATGGCGGGGTATCGTAAAAAATGCCGGTTTCCAAAAAGTAGGTGTATATGTGCATGTATTATGTATAATATGATGGATCCGGACGGATCACAAGGGGAAAGATCAGGAAACCGGCATTATATTTATATATTCATTGTTTATTATTTATATTTACATTTATCGTTTCTCTTTCTTTTTTTCCGGTTTAGCCACAACCGGGGGCTTTTCAGCCAGAGATTCCGGAGCAACAGGCCGGAGAGATACCGCACAAAGCTGATTCCCGGAACTCAAAGTTTTACAACTACCGTTGAACATACCGCCTTCCTCGATTCTGATCCCGGCCACGGAAACATCCCCCGTAAGGGCTCCTTTTTCACGGATATGCAACGTCTCTCTTATCGTAAAAGGGCCTTCCGCCAAACCGGATATATCCGCTGTACGGCATTCGACGCCTTCGGAACAGATACATCCTCCGGGGCGTATGATCAGACGCCCGTCAATCTGGATCGTTCCCGAAAACTTTCCGTCGATAACCACGTCTGTATTACCGGACAGATGCCCCTCACAATGCACAGAAGCTCCGATCAGCGTCGGACTTACAGGCATGGAGATTCCTTCCTGCTCCTCTTTGGTCTTACTGAAATTCAACATACCCTTTCGTTTTTAATCTCCGTTTATTAATCCATGTTCTTTTACAACCTGCTCTGCATAATAGTCACTCCATTCACCGATATCCGAAAGTGCAGTGTCGGCTTCCGCCAGAACTCCCGAAAAGCTTTGAAGTTTACTACACAACAATTGCAAAGCCGCTTCCAGCGTCTTACGGGCACTTCCATAAACCCGCTCCCGTAAGGCTACAAATTTATCTCCACTCCACTCCCCGGCCTCGACAGAGGATATCAGCAACACGCTATCACCGTAAGTCTGTAAAGCATTCCGGAACACAACCACTTCCAGTAACGTCACCATTACCCGCGCATCCATAATCACAGCCTCCGTTCTCCGGCAAAAAGCCAGAAACACAACCGGGCTTAAGCGGCTATATTCCAGTCGTCCGATCCGGTTCATCATGCTTTCAGACTTCCATTCATATTTACATTACCTTAACTGCAACAACCGGTCTTCCAATTGCGGAAATACGGCATCCTTCAACATCACTTTCTTGTCCCGGTCAAGGAGATACAACGAAGGCATCGCCCGCAAATCGTAAAGTTCACGTTTTTTTATCTCCTGTCCCGAATCACAGCCGTGCAACCAAACCGAAGGCATTCCCGTCAGATTCTCCCGCCAATGCGAAACATCCGCCCCGACACACAGCGCCAGTAAAACCAGACGCCCTTTTCGGATCATCCTCCCTGCCACCTCCGAAGCTGCAAGCTGAACCTGTGTCGCCCGGCAAGCCGGACAGTCCGGATCGTAAAAAAACAACACGATATACGCAGCTTCCACCCCGTACAGCGATTTCTTCTTCCCGGAAACCGCTGTATAATAAAAATCCGTTGCGCTATCACCTACCCTGTTCTTCAACAACTTATCATACACGTAACGGGAACGCTCCTTTAACAATTCAGGTACTTCTGGCATAGACAATAACTGTTGCAAAACCACCCCGTAAAGCGCATCATTACGGTAAGGGGAATTCGGATCATAGAGGTAATGCGAAAATTGTTCCGTGAAATAATCGAAGCGGAAATTTTCCTTATAAAGAGCCCAGGTTACAGTATCTTTCCCCCCGGCCTTTGCCGACTGGTCCGCTTGCCAGGCTTTTCCCAACAAACTACCGGCACTCTTGCCGGCCACCTGTCCCGGCACCTGATTCAACACCGACAAGAAATCCGCAAAAGCCTGTTCCGTCACCTCCTCATTCCGGAGCAAAACCGTATCGGAAAAGTCGAAATGATCCCAATAATGTTCCGCCAAATAAACCGTCTTCTCTTCCTCCGAACCAAGCATGGCAGGAATAACCGGTAATTCGAAATGCGTTTTTTCAGATCCCCCCTTGTCCGTAACTCTGCCGCAAGCAAACACAACACAAATAACAACCATGAACATGCATATAAGATCGTTTCTCATTTGATTATTTTTATTGCTCCCGTTAATCAATCGTTCATATAAACTGTAAATTCCGGTTTGTAAATTTTAAATTGACCGGCAACTTAATTCGTTATCAAACTTTTTAATCGTAAATCGTAAATCAAAACAGTTCATTTACCCATGATTTACAATCTATAATCTACAATTTCCCCTTTTCTGCAGGGCCGGATTGTGCGTATAATCGTAAATCATAAATCATAAATCGTAAATCTAACCAGTTCATTTATCTATGATCTACAGCTTATAACCTACAATTTCCCTTTTCTGCAGGGCCGGATTGCGCGTATAATCGTAAATCATAAATCGTAAATCGTAAATCAAAACAGTTCATTTACCCATGATTTACAACCTATAACCTACAATTTCCCTTTTCTGCAGGGCCGGATTGTGCGTATAATCGTAAATCAAAAATCAAAAATCGTAAATCTAAACAGTTCATTTATCTATGATCTACAGCTTATAACCTACAATTTCCCTTTTCTGCAGGGCCGGATTGTGCGTATAATCGTAAATCAAAAATCGTAAATCGTAAATCAAAACACTTTTCTGTATTTTTCAGTCACCCAAACCGGTAATACAAACAAAAAGGCGATTCCCATCGACACAATCCAGGGTAATAACAATAAACCACGGAACAAATACCCCGAAAAACGTTCTGCCATTCTATTTCTATGTACCGATTCAGTTGACTGCATCTGTGTTTATGGGTTATAATTTTAATTTCATCCCGACTCAATCCGCAACGACGGTTTTCATTTGTAAATGAAATGCACGATCCCCGCTAATGTTTTCACATTTCCGACGGCAAACACATACTCCCGTCAAAAATTTATGAATTGTAAATTACACAATTGAGTCCGTCCCAGTGTGTAATTTTTTCCTTGGGGCGTCTATCAAAAATCAATATCATCTAAAATCTAAACACCACTCCGGCCATCACCTCTATTCCCTGTTCCGAATCGGCATCCAGCAAAGACCACCGGTTGGAAGCCAGTTTCCAGCTGCAACGCAAATCGAAAGCGATACGTCCCTTTTCCCAAGGAGCATAACGGCAGCCGATACCCGGCAACACCAACCCTCCCCAGTCCTTCGTCCGGGAAGTGTTGATCTGGTCCCCGGTAATCCGGAAAACAACATACTGCATTCCCCCCGACAAATTCAGGTAGGGCTGAAGCTTAAAACCGTTCCTGCCGAATGGCAGGTAACGGGCATGTACCGTCAAAGGCAGGCTACTGTAACTGCGGTCCGAATAACCGGAAACACTGCCTCCGTCATAACGGTCCTCCGTCATCCCTTTCTCCGAAGAAGAACGGTAACCGACACCCAATCCCACCGAAAAACAAGAAGAAAAATGCCAGTCCCATTTCAGGTCTCCGCCCGAGTAACCGGCCTTCGACAAAAACTGATTCCCCAGCGGCACCGATACCCCCCAGCGAAGGGCCAGCGAATGCCTGTCACGGCATTCCTGGGCCTTCCCGGAAAGGGCAAGCGACATACAAAAGCATACGGTCAATGTCCCCATTATAATCTTATTCAGCGCCGGCTTATTCATAAGTCTCAATGATTATTCTGTCAATTATTACCTTTGATCATAAATCTGGCTTTCGATTTGTCCGGACTGACCGTAATCTTGCCTGCATCCTTCACGCCCTGTACACCCTCCAGATTCACCATAACACTACGGGGGTCCGTTTCCAGGGAATACAATACAACACCGCTCAAATTTACAGCACTGCTGTTTCCATCAGGCAGGATTCGCAAATCGTATATATTCGTCAGAACAAAATCCTTGCCCAGAACCGCCGTACTGCTGCTGTCTACAGCTACCGTAAGCACCACATCGCCACCGCTGTTATTCGTCTGTAAGGCGCCGTCTTTGGCCCGCAACAGGGAAATCTTACAGAAACCGGAGATCACATTGTTTTTGCGGCCGTAATCGCCGAGTGCCTCGATAGCCACCATCGCAGGCTGATCATACAAAAGTCCGGCACAACTCAACTGGGTAGACCCGAAAGAAAGATCCACATCACTCATTGCATAAATCTTATTGAAATCGATCACCACATTTTTCACCGATTCATAACGGGTATCTTCACGTGTCACAACATTGAACGTACCGCTGTGTTTACCCGGCTCAATAATCAGACGCGGTAAACGGCCGATTTCGAAATCCAGCCCGTCAGCCGTGCTCTTACCGTACACACCGTCGACAATAATATTCGATTTCGTTGAATTCGTCAGGGCTTTTCCGTTTGTTTTGAAGATACCGAGCTCGTAAATAATATCGCTTTCACCTTCCAGACCGGGCTTGGTCCCGATCAACTGCACCAGCGCAGGCTGATCGATGATGGTTGCCTTACTGCTGTTGCGGATCATATAACTGTTTTTCACATCGGAAAGGTCCAGGGCAAATACCCGGTCGCCTTCCAACAGATCATTGGCATTTACAGGCACCTCTACGGTGAATTTACTTACGTAACGGTCGCTGCCGTCCGTCGCCGGGATAAAAGAGAGCGTACCCGCTACCGGATCGAAGTTCACTCCTTCGGAGGCTGTAATCGGACGGGTTTTGTAATTTACCGTTACAGGAAGCGGGGCTCCCTCTTCTGAATAGGAATAACCCGACAAAGACACTGTAAATACGGCTGTCGTCGTTCCCGCTATCGGCTTCATAATCTGAATATCGCTCAGGAATACCCCGTGTGCCAGTTTGGCAATACGCGCTCCCTCACCCAGAAATACAGCCTCTCCGTTTGCCGGAAGGGACACGGACAGGAAATGAGCCGGCGCACCCTCCGTCACATAACGGTCGAACTGCAACTCGCCCAGGCCCGAAAGCATGCTCAACCGGCCGCTCATGGCACTCGCCATCAGCAAGTCGCCGCTGCTGTTAATACGCAACTCCGTATAATCCGTTGCCGTTGCTTTTTCATACAGATGGCGTCCCTGGCGGGAAAGCTTTACAATCTTGCCCTTTTCGGTAATAGGCTCATAAAGGCTTACCACACAATCGCCGTTCAACGGATTGTGGGTCATTCCGGCGATAACGCCCTTATCGATGCTCGACGTCAGTTCCGTACCGTCGGAACGCAGCAGGGCATAATAAGAATTGTTCAGGTCATTTCCCCCCACAAGGACTTCGCCCGTAGGACAAACGATCAATTGATCAAGCTTTGTGGCGGAAGTCACCGGGATAATCTGTTTCTGAAAAACGATATCCCCTTCTTCACGGATTTTAATCACTGCACCTCCCGTTTTCTCCCCTTCTCCGACGATATAGATTTTACCTTCGTTGGTCGATATCATCTTCTCGATATGAAAAGTCCGGTCAGGCAACTGGGTAATAAAAAAAGGTTTGCCGTTTTCATCCAGGCGCACGACGGAAGCTCCCTCTTTTTCTCCGGCCGAAAAAGCCGCATGCAGGTATTCCGTATGTCCTCCCAGCACATCGATACCGGTACAGGTTTCACCTGCCGTCGCGATGTACGTATATACCAACCGGTTATCGGCCGACACCTTACACACAAACCCCGAGCGCCCACCGTCGTCTACCGGGGTATCGCCGCAAATGACAAACCCGCCGGATGCCAGCATACGACCGCCTGTTACCCGCGTACCGGGACGTCCGAAACTGATGTCGTGGGAAATTTGCCCCTGACGGGAAAGTACCAGCATCTGACCGCCCGGAGCGTCGCCGGTACGGTCAGAAGACGAACGTACCCCTGTCAGCAAAACTTTACCGTCCTTCAAAGGGAGCACATTCAGGATGCCGGTAAATTCATCCGGATTAAACGTGCGCGACAAAAGGCATTCGCCCTGACGGTCGAACCATGACACCATGACACGGCCTCCGTTTTCACCTATCGTCACCACATCCCCATTGGGAAAATCCGCACACAAACGGGTAAAACGGACGTCTTTACCATAAACATGGTCATAAACCGTGGGCATAAACTGGGCTTTCACTTCTCCGAGCAATCCCAGTATCAGGCAAACTCCCAGAGCCAAAAAGAAAATTTTGTTTGATTTCATATTGGAGTATATTTATTGTTTTTTCTTTACGATAATATCCACACGACGCGCTTTCTGGTAAGCCACGATACGCTCTTTGCGTGTCAAAGGCTTGCGCGGAGGTTGCACTTCCTTATTATCCAGTGAAAGGTAACCGGCCGGAGAAACGTAATCCTCCAGGGGAATATGCAACTGTCCGCGACCTTCCGGGAAAAAACGGGGCCGTGCCCGTTCTGCCTTAAAAAACTGTACAACGGCATTCGCCCGTTGCTCGGAAAGACGCAGATTGTATTCGGGTGTACCGAGTTCGTCGGCATAACCGATCACAGAAATCTCCGTGATATCGTCGAAACCGCGCATCGCCAGTATCTGGAAAAGGCGCTCTTTGGCCTGGGGAAGAATCCGGTAACTGTCGAATTCGAAATAAATACTCGTCAGCAACTGGCCGGATTCGGGCAACATATAAACCGGAGTCTCTTTCACCTCCTTTTCGATGGAAGAGGTGTGTGTCTTAAGCAACCCTTTGACAAGGTTCAGGTTACCCACCATGGCCGAATATTCGTCGGAAACGCCCACGGCCGCTTTGCTGCTCAACGGCGTCGAAGCTGCATTGAATGTATAGATATCGTCTTTACCGGCAGCGCCACGGCGGTCAGAAACGAAGTAACCCGTTTCTCCGTCGAAAAACATCCCGAAATCATTGAATACCGTATTCACAGGCCAGGGATAATGATAAAGCGTCCCGGACATCACAATATTGTGACCGAAACTCACACGATAGATATCATAGCCACCGAAACCTTCCCAGCCGTTCGAACTGAAAAAAAGTGCATCACCGACGATACGCGGATAAACTTCATCCCCCTCCGTATTGATTTCAGGCCCCATATTCACAGGTTCTCCCCATTGCTGTCTCTCTTCGTCCCAGTGACACATATAAAGGTCCATACCTCCGTAACCTCCGGGACGGTCGGAAGAAAACATAAGTGATTTGCCGGCATTGAAAAACACCGGATGCGCATAGGAAACACCTTCCTGGTAGTTGAAAAGGGGAATGAAATCACTCCAGCCGCCACGCAGGGTATCGAAAACCGAATAATACAACTGATTGATAAATACGCTTTTATCCACTCCGGGTTTCAGGATACGCCCCTTATTCCGGTAAATGATCTTCGTAGCCACCATGATCTTGCCGTCATCTGAAAAAGCCACCGGACCGCTTTGCAATTCACGCGGGATATCCCGGAATATTTCGGGTCGCTGGCTGCGCATCGAGTAAAACTGGGTTCGGTGATAATAAATTTTCTGAGGGTCCTGAATCATTCCGTGACTAACGGCATAAAAAGGTTTACCGTTCCATTCGCCCATCCAGTATTCCGCCTCCGGGCCACACCCTTCGAACAGCCGTACCTCATATTCCGCATCTCCCCGCCGGTAATAATGCTGCTGGTTAGCCAGCGAAAAAAGAGTGTTCAGATAACGCTGGTTGCGGCTGAAAGGCTGCATAAAAGCAAAATGACGCGCGATAACCTCCGCACGCTGATTTTCATCCCGTCCGCGCAGGGCATCGATATAATAGCACACATCACCGACACCCATCAGCGTATCGGCGGCATAAAAAACACGGTCGAAATAATCCACCGCCCTTTCATTCTGCTGTAAAAGCATATAAAAACGGGCGATTTTCAAGGCCAATACATTTTTACGCTCGTCCTGTTCGTCCAGCCGGTTATAAACCTGTTCGTAAGAACGCATGGCTTTGTCGTATTTGCCTTTGATAAAGGCCAGGTCGGCAGAGCTTTCTGTGGAACGAAACCAGGGGAAAGCACGCAGCCAGCTTTCGGCCCGGACATTCCCCGGAGCCAGAAGAAAAAGAAGGGTCAACGACCAAAAGATCACTAGTATTCGTAAATTTCTTATCATATTGCTTTAAATTAACGGAACAGATTATACACCAGATGCACCCCGAATTTGGTCGGACCTACCCAAGCCCTGGTATCTTTCAGGGAAAGCGGGACATTTGCCCATTCACCGCCCAGCTTATAGGTGTCGTACTGTAAATGGGCATATCCCACTCCCACATTCAGATCCAGGCGAAAACGCTTTGACAGGTAAAATTTATAGCCGAAAGACACTCCCGTAGAAATGCCCCAGCCCTTATAGCGTTTACTATTCCGGCCTTCCCCACGGTCCAGGCCTATATTGAAGTTTCCGCCTTCAATATAGGGACCCAGGTAAAAACCGTCATACTGGTCGTTGGTATAGTAGTATTTAGGGTTAAAATAGTAACGTACATCCAGGCTTCCGATCAGTGCCCGAAAAACCGTCTCGTTTTTCTTAAACATATAAGGAGCCCAGAGTATATCGGCATTCAAAGAAATCTGACGGCTGACCGTTTGTTCATAGCCGATGTTAGGCGTGCCTGCCAGAAGCAGGGGCGCATTCGTTTTGACAGCCTGACCGCTGACTTCACGGGATCCGAAAAAACACATCAATCCGGCGGCACACACACACAATACTTTTTTCATATTATAGTTCATTTAGTACAGAATCATTTTATTATACCGGAGTTGTTTCACCCTGTCCGATATCTTCCCATCCCACAAGCTGTACGCTTACCATCGTAAAGCCCTCGAAACAAAAACTGACCGTATGACGCGGCTCCAGAAACCAGGGTTTTGGCAACGGTTCACCGTTTCCGTCCGTCACCGGGCAATTTTCAGAGAGGTTTTTTTCAGTAAAATAACCGACCTGATCTTCCCCGCTATAGAAAAACACTTCCAGCCCGAGCGGAGGACGTTCGGGAGCGACCCCTTCCAATAAGGTTCCCGAAGAAGGCAGAAAACTATCCTTAAACTCTTCGTTGTCCGATTGATGCAAAGGCAAATAGGAAGCCTTCACCCGGTCGCCGGGCGTAAAAGTGGTGAAACTGCCGCTAAAACTCATCCGCGTCGCCAGTCCCGAATAAATCACCTCCACCCGGTCGACAACCTTCGGCAGCTTCTTAAATTTAAGCACGAGAGTCCCCAGATACACCAGGTCCTCTTTTATATCGACCGTATCGGCTACCCGGGCACCGGCATGTCCTATAGGCAACACCTCCGCCACTTTTTGCAGCATGCGGCAATCCAATTTTCCGGGAGCATAAATCCCGGCCTTCTTGTCCACCACCGGAAGAGCCAGCCAGGAATCTGCCAAAGGCTGTCCTTCCGTCACCTCGATCGTATTCAGTTGGGCGAAACACATCACATTTGTCTCTCCGGGCTTCAGTTTCGAACGGATAATACCGTCCGTCACGTAAGGCTGGTTAAAATCAGCGGCCGCAAACCGGCTGGTACGCAAATGATTGCCGGCAGCATCGTGAAAAGCCACATAGAAATCCTGGATACTGCGGTCCTTTATCTGGGGGACATAAATCCAGTAATTATTTTCGTCCAGGAAATAGTCCTTCGTACAGGATACGGCCATACAGCCAAGCAATAACCCGCCCAATAAGGTTCTGCCGTTTTTTATTATTTTATTCATTATCATCATTCCACTTTGAATTATTTGTATCCCCTGTTATGGAAACCGCCCCGCCCTTTCCGGCCTAAGTCCGCCGTCCGGAGGAATCAATATCTTACCGGATATTTCCCTTGTGCCGGCTCAAACGGGAATATCTTCCGATACGATTCCCGCCCACGGTACCAGCTCGATGTTCACATCCGCATTTCCGTACTGGCCCACCTCCGGAATACCGGGATTAGCGGGATCCTCCAGCCATATACCTTTCCGTTCGAGTGTCAGATTGATCTCCAGGATATAATTCGGGTTGACGGCCGTACTTACGGCTGCCGTCCACGCAACATCGGCTGCTGCTGCCAAACCCGTCGTATGTCCCATAGGCACATATCCGGCCGGGGCCTTGCCCGTCAGTACGATGTCAAATTTCTCGCTTCCGGTGGCAACGGAACCGCCCGGAAACATCCGGATGTCTTTCCACAGTGTAATGTGCCGGTCGGGATTCAATATCGTTCCGCCACTGTAACCGCTGGCCGGCTCCGCATCGTGAAAAGCTCCTTTCGTATAAAGTACGTCTTTGATGCCCCCGCGGACTAACGTACCGAGCGGATTCGCAGAAACGGTTGCGCGACGGATACGGAAACCGGCATCCGCATGGGTAAAATCGACAACATTGTTACCGTTTTTCGACTGATCGATACGCACGCGCAGCATCGAAATGATACGGGTCAGACGAAACGGCGCCGCAGTCAGGTCGTTGGTCTGGTCTGCCAGAATCCGGACCCCCGTTTTCTTCGCCACAAAAACCTCTGCAGACTCAAGGTAACCGGTAGACCCGGCCTCGGCTGCTCCCTGGGGGGTAAAAGCAGTATTCACGGCCAGTTTCATCAGCAGGCCCGTAACCGGCGAACCGACACAACTGTTCACATCCCAGGAGCCTCCCGTAGCTTTCTCGGCACGGATATCGGACTGCTGGGAATTGGCGATCACGTAAACGTCATACGTTTTACCCGTCGCCGACGCCTTGATGTTCGTTAATGCAAAATGCTTGGCCGCCATATCGCCGGAGACAGGAACCGGCAGTATACTGCGGGCATCCTTCACGGTTCCGTCTTCCACAAAGAGAATCAGCATATCTTTGATATTACCGTTCCAACTGGTCGTCGGCATGGCTGTTGACCGGGGTATCGCACGTATTCCGGGCTCGGATTCCAGGCTGAAAGCCATATTTACTTTACCAAAACCGTCGCCGGCAGCCCCTCCGCCGTTGTCTTCCTTGCTGCATGCAGCCGTCCCGACCGCCAACAAAGCGGTCAACAGTAAGAAATAGATCGTTTTCATCGAATTCATTATTTTATGTGTCTGTTTATATGTCATTTTTTATAGATATGCACTTCTATCACATGGTCGGGAGCCATCAGGAAAACTTTCCTCCACTCGCCGGCACGACCACCGGGCCGGGTAAGGATAAAAATGTTTTCGTTCAATGAGTTCATGATTTCACCGTAGAAATAAGAAACATCGTAGGTGGAATTTACGCCCAAACCGATCCAATCCTCCGGAAGCCAATCCGCTTTATCAATCCGGCCGTTACCGGCCCTGAATTTCTGAACGGTCGCCCCGTTCCGGAGTACAGCTTCTTTCACCCTGACTCTGATTTTTTTACGCAAAGTCCCGAAACGAAGAGTGATCGTATAAAAACCGTCGGAATCCGGCTGGCCGGCTCCGTTATTTATAAAACTCAGCTCATATTTACCGCCCCCATTATTCTTCAACTGCCAATTCGTATTACCGGTCTCGTAAATCATATCCAAAGAAGCACCCGCTCCGTCCCCCAGTACTTTCGTAACAACCTTAGTCAAAACCGTAGTATAATGACCGTCCCGGCAAAAATGGAACTCCGAAGCATTCAACCCCAGCTCATACAAGCCGTTTGTATACACCTCATTTATCCCATCCAGACCCGTCATATCCGGATCGATCACCACCGAAACGTCGTTCGCAAAGACACTGTTTTGCGCTTCGGCGAAAGTAGCATGACCGGCATTTTTCACGGCTGTAATCCGCAGACGGTAGTACACATTCCGTTCTATGTCGGCAAACGTGTTGGCAGGTGAAGGCAAAGCAATTTTATAGTAGGAAGGCAAAGTACTGCGCTGATAATACCCCTTCAGTATCAGATAAAAACCCGGACCTTTCCAGTTGACATCCCGCATGGAAGTCCGCTGTTCAAACAAATAAACCGGTTCGGACAAACGAGTGCCTGAAAAATCTACCCGTCCGGTCAGTGTCAAAGTCGCCGGATCGGGATTTGAAGCCGCCAGGCTGCCCGTTGTCGCCAGCGACATATAGCTGATCGTTTCGGCACGGAAAGTTGTATCTATAGTTGTAACCTCTACCGTAAACTTCGCCACATTCCTTTTGACCCGGACCGTTCCTCCCGTAGCCGTATTAAAAGCATTTACACTTAGCCGGGGCAGCACGATTTTTGAAGAACACATCACATAAGGAGGCGCCACCGATCCCGGAGCGCTTGCTTTTTTCAGTGCCAGAAAAGCAGATTCCCGGGATACGCCATCCTGCATACCGCCCAGCAAATTATTGGCATTAGCCACGACGTATACATAATGCTCTCCCTCCCGTTGAGGTACGGCAAACATTTGGTTGCTGCCATTGCCCGTAAACGAAACCATACGTTCCAGCACATTATCGGCGGCAGTGCCGGCTCCCGATTTTCTGAATATCAGTACCGCCCAGTTATTGATCCTGTTTTCCTCGGTTGCAGTCGCACGGGTAATCACCTCGCTCATCGATTCGGCTTTGCAGCCCAGGGAAAACAATTCCTCCCCGGTATCCGGACCGGAGACGATCTCTTCCTGACAGCCGCCAAGCAGCAACACCAGGCAGCAACACCCCCACCGGCAAATAGTTCCGACCGTTTTTTTCATAAAGCTTTCTTTCATTGTAAATTCTTTTTTGAAACTCTCCGACTTTTCAATCTTAAATCAAAAATTAAAATAGCTTCCCCATTCACCCGTTCCCTGTCTTATACTTTCATCCCGACTCATAAGCTTACCATCTGTTTCTGACACAACGGACATTGGCCACACCTCCCGGAGGCGTTGTCCCGCCGGGCTGAGTAAGACCGGCAGCCTGCCCGTTCGCAAGCCAATACAGAGCGGCATTGAAATTATTGGGTATCCCTTCACGCCCCGCCTTTAGCAGGGCATAGCCCCCTTCAGCAACCGTAGGCAAACGCCACCCGGTTTTACCGCCCTCGGTCAGGTTCTGACAAATCCGTTGAGCCTCTACAAAATTCACCTCCCCGGAATGATCGGCCCTGTTTACCTCCACCTGGTAATACTTTTCCAGTTTATCGTCCTGCACACAAAGTACCTTGAGAAGAGAATTTCTATATGCAGGCGGATAATATGGATCACCAGGATGATGTAAATCACCAGTAGGTATATGTCCATTGCCACTGGCTGTATACGCCTTATTACTCCACATAATTTCGGAAGCCCATAATTTATGAGAAAGATACTGACCACCCTTTAATCTCATATAGAATAAACCTTCCCGAATCGTAGACATCCGCCAGCAGCCCCGACCTGTCAACGGGTCGTTCGCAGTTCCCTCGTAATAACCGGCACACCCCCTATATTCGTCCCCCTGTGAATACAACCGGATCATAGCATCTTGCGATATGCCATTATTAAAACCCGTATTCGCTTCATTCGTATACCCCATACCTTCGGCCCATGACATTGCGTCCAAATATCGGCTAGCAAAACGGGCTCCGGCACAGTTGACGACCAACGTCTTTTCGATATTGTTCGCCCTAAGCTTTATCCGGACAGAAAAACCAACTCCCGTGCGCCAGTTGCCCAGTTTCAAAGCCAACTGTCCGCTTCGGTGGCTATCGTCGTCCCACACCACATCACACACAAAATCATTCCGGGCAACCGTATCCTCCCGGTTTAGCTCCCGGGGCTTATCCACCCACACCTTTCCCGGCCCCGTAGCCTTAAAACTCACATACCGCGGCATACGGTAAGCTTTAAAGTCGTCGATTTTCTCCGTTTGCAGGAAAAAACCGTAGGCATCTCCGATTTCCGACTCCACAGTACGCTCATCCCAGGCTTCCACGGCAGCCTTTACCTGCCAGTCGTCCACCTGTTGCCCCAATCCGGTTACTCCCGTAAATTTGAATGTATATACCTTATTCCGGTTGACATCCCGACTCGTGTTTCCGGCAACAATATCGTTCCCCACGTTTACGGTATACTCCGAACTTCCCTCTTTCACGGCTCCCCGGTAACGGTCGGCCCGGACTGTCAATGTCATACGCCGGTTGTTAGCCGCAGCAAGCAGGTATTCGGGCACCAGCAACTGGGTTTCGAACTTATAAAGGCCTCCGGTTACGGTTGAAGTCCCCAGAGGAATCGTTTTTTTCACGTAACCGGTACCGTCATAGGCTTTGGGATAAAGGTAACCGAACCCGGGTACGTTACTCAGTTCCGCTTCCCGGAAACGAAGGCTTACCCCATCCAAAACCGGATTAAGATCGAAAGACAAAAACACGCGGGCCATGGTATACACACTGCTCCGCAAGCCCGTCTTGCTGATATCGGCTCCGTTATAGAGTATTTTGCCCGTCCCGTCATTCGGGGCATGTATATTTTTATATTCGTAATAACGTTGTTTAGTGGCATTTACCGCCGGCAGGTTCCGGCTGATTTTCACGGCGGCAAAAGAAGACCAGCCGGCCACGGAAGAAAGGTCCTCCTCTTCGTCGATAACCGTATAAACATCGTTGTATTCCCCCGGATAAAGCGGTACATTGAATCCGCTGAGCCCGGTAAACAATTTATTATAACGGAAACTTTTGTTTCCGGCTTCTGTCGGAGCGGAAAACAGGATTACCCGCACTTTGCTCTGTGACGACATGGCAGAGCCCAGATTAAAGGGCAGCATCCCGTTTATTCCCGGAACAGGATCAGGAGTCAGCTCTGCCTCTTCGCAGCCTGCCAGAAAACAAACGCACAGACAGAGTGCCATCCACCATTGTTTTTTGCCGAATCGTTTATTCATCTTCGATTTCATATCTTTTAATTACATTAATGTAAATTCGGATCGTCAGCCGCAACTTCCTCCCAAACGGGCAAGGTTGTCACATTACATTCCAGAGACATATCGAGCGCATTCAGGATCAGTTTGACATCCAGAATCTGATTGCAGCGTACCACCGCAGGAAGCGTCTTCCGCAACCAGACAACCGTACCGTTTCCGTCTCTGAAATCGATCCCGACATCCATCTGCAGCGTAGTCAAATCCGTCGGATTGGGATTGAGTGTACCGTCTGCATTCCAGAAATCCGTGCCACGGTGGGCCGGAATAATAAATACCATCGTATCACTCCGGAAAGTGCCGTCCCCCCGGGAGGTAAAATTCAGTTTTCCCTGTAAAGGCAATGCCAGCGTATCGGGATTTGTTTTTGAGGGCAGCAATTTCCCCTCCCAATCCAGCCGCAAGGGCACCTTATAAAGACGTATGTTCTGCTCCCGCGCAGGATCGATATTACGCACACTTTCCACATACACACGCACCTTCGCCACATTGCGTGCCACATTGGCCGAATTGACGGTTACCGTCTGATCTTCCCGCACCTCAGGCAGACTGATTTTTCCGAAAAAAAACTCAGGGGCAAACGTACTTTTCCCGTTTACAACAGTCGGTACATACCGGTACATGGGTTGTCCTGACAGTGGCCGTCCGGCAACCGGATTACTCAAGGCAGCCCCCTGCGGGGACACCATCGTAAGATACCAGTTACCGGTACGTATTTTAGATGTAAGGGTCGTACCCGTGCGGTTGATTCCGTATATCTCGTAACTGAACTTACCGTTGTCCGTCCCTCCCCGGCGGGAGAGCAACAAGCGCATATCCCCGGCCGGCGAATTTGTCAAAGCCGTCCCGGAAGTTCCCACTTTCAGCGCCAGGAATCCCTGCTCCCCGTCCTCTCCCTTCTCGTAATAATCACCGCTACAGGACAACAACCCCAGACACAAAACCATCCCCACGATTCTTTCCTTCCATAAATGTCGCATTGGTTTCAGTTTCATATATTCATATTTTATTTCAGCCGACAGATTGCTCTGACGTCTATTTTTTCTCTTCCCGCTTTCCCGTCCCTCGTTTAAATCTTATTTACAATTTCTATTATTCTTATCCATTTCACACACCCCGTCAACAGACTGTAAACCGTAAATGAAGCACACAAATCCACAATCAACTTGCGGAAACAATTGTTTTCCTAAAATCTCTCACCGGTGGCAAAATCTCCCACGGTCTGCAACCTCACACTTTTCACACTCTTATTTTTATCCTTTCCCGGAATACGGATTTCCCCGTCAGTATCAAAATACAATTCACCGTCCACCTGTCCGAAAACAAAAAGGGTATACCCTTCCTTCGTACGTTCGAATCCGGAGATATAAGTACCCGGATAATGCTCGGCAACAAGCATGCGGATTTTACCGGGCAACAATGTCCGGAGTCCTTCCGTCAGTTGTGTAAACAAATAACAAGCTTTGATCAATTCGCCCTGTTCGTCAAACCAAAGCTCACCGTTATGGAATACCACACAATATTTACCGCGGTACGTCAAATATTCGGGCGGAGAACAAACCCCGGAACAGGTTTCTTTCAGCAGATGCTGAATTTCGGCAGGCAGGTCCTCCAACTGGATTTTACGACCGGGCTTACTTTTCTTTGTACAGGTCACCGGCGAGGCAGCCACCACCGAAATGATACAAAGCAGGATCATTGCCAGCGTGATTATACTGATATCTTTCATAGCCTTTCCGATTAAAAAACAAGATAAAAGCCGCTTCTCCCGCCAAACCGCCTTTACGGGAGAAGCGGCAACACATTAAACAGGTAATTCCGTCTGAGTTATATTACCCCAATCTACCAAATTTACTTTGATCGTAAGATTTCCGTAAGAACCGACTTCAGGTTCGTCCTTGTCACCTACACTCTGAACGGTAACAACTACTTCCAGAATTCCGTTGGAGGCTACAGCCTGACTGATAGCTCCACTCCAATACACCGGTGTATTAATCGCCAACGGTCTCGTGGCTCCGGCCGGAATATAGTCGTTTGTCTTGGTCGTTCCTTTGATCATAATATCGAACTTCTGAGCTCCGGCAGTTGCACTACCTCCGGGGAAACAAAGGAAATCCCGGTAGCAGGTTACTCCATTACCCAGAATATTTCCCGTACCGGCATATCCGGTAGTCGGCTCTGTGCCCAAAAACGATTGATTTACAAATACCCCGTCAGTCGGAACTACAGCGGTAAAAGCTTTCAGCACATTCATCGACGGACTTACGCGACGTAAAAAGATAAAAGCCTTACCTGTTCCGGTAAAATCGATTTTACTCAGGTTGTCTCCTTTCGGCACCAGGCGCACCCGGATCAGGGACACGACACGGGTCAGGGCAAAAGGAGTTGTTATATTGTTATCCCTGTCCGCCTGAATTGTCACACGTTGATTGGCCATGAAAATTTCAGCCGGGGAATTATAACCGGTTCCGGTTACTCCGGCCGGCATAGTGGCTGTTGTCAAAGCCATCAGCAAATCCTGTGTACGCCGGCCTTTGGCATTTTCAGGCGTCCAACCCGGACGGCTGATACCGGTTTGACCGGAATTGGCTATAACATACACGTCGCAATCGGTATTGGCCGGTATATTTTTAAGGCTCACCGATTGCTCGCTTAAATCTGCCGCCGTTGGCGGGGTAACCGAACGGGCATCTACGACAACCCCGTCTTTGGCAAACAAAATAATCAGGTCTTTCACATTGTCTCTCCAGCTTGTCGTTGGTTTCTTACCGGAAGCAGGAACTGCACGGCCTTCCGGATTTTCTGAAAAGCCGAAAGACATTTTCACATTACCGGTACCCCGGTCTTTCACTACTTCTTCCTCCTTGTTACAGGACAATAAGCCCGCAGCTAACAAGGGTATTAAAACGAATAATTGCACTAATTTTCTCATAGTCAAACTTTTAAGATGATTAATAAACACACAGTTTTTATTTTTATTACACTTTTTTCGTCAAGCAGCACACCACTCTCCGACATAAAAAATCAACTCTACTTATAGATAGAGTGTGCATGAAAATAAAAAGTCATAATCATATGTATATCAACACATTAACAACAAGAATGTATAAGAAAATGTTTCAGCAAAAATTACATGTAAATCAGACATACAAACAAGCATCATAAAAACCTGTATATCTGATGATTAGAAAAATATATACTGAAACTTTGCTGAAACACAGCCAACATAATATTGTTCAAATAAGTAAAAACAAAGAACATGGGGGAAATCTTATTAAACAAATTACTTTACGTAAACGAACACCAAAGTTGTAAAAATTACCAGGTAGAAATCGACACCGGATTCAAATACCTGGAAGTTCCACCCGGCACGCACGTATATGAACCCAAACTGCAATACAACAACGTCGTCATTCTCATTGAAGGTGAATGCATTATCAGTTGCAATCAGTATGACAACCGTAAAATCTCCTCTTCGGAAATGGTACTTTTACCCAGGGGAGCTTTGGTTGACGCTTATACCCAAAAAGACTGTAAGCTGCTGTTATTCAGCTTCGGAATGGTACGAAACGTATGCGACGTCAATATGCTGCAATCCTATTATGATTTATGCAACGATATTCACTATGATTTCACGCCTTTGGAAATCAGACATCCGCTCAACGAGTTTATCGACCTGCTGGTGTTCTGCCTGAAAAGCGGAATGAACTGCGCTCATTTACACGAGATTAAACACAAGGAATTCTTTCTGTATCTGCGTGGATTTTATACAAAAGAAGAAATTGTACAATTGTTTTTTCCCATCATGGGGAAAAAATTGAAGTTTAAAGATATGGTATTGAAAAACTATACCAAGGCGGAAAATGTGGAAGAATTAATCGAACTTTTAAAGATGAGTAAGAACGCATTTTATGCAAAATTCTCAAAAGAGTTCGGAATGTCGCCCAGGCAATGGATGCTGAAACAAATCCGGCACCAGGTATTTATAAAAGCTGCGATCCCGAACATCACAATCAAGGAACTGATGGACCTGTTTAATTTCGACTCTCCTGTACAATTTAACCGGTTTTGTATGCGCGAATTTAATTGTACTCCGGGAGAGTTAATCAAACAGCAACAGGAAGTTAGTCACTAATTCGCAGAAAAATAAGGAAAAAAAGGCAAGTAAAACGAAATGATAAAAGATTCGCACGTTTTGTTAATGGATATTATAACAGAGATACTATCTTTGTCCCGTGAAAAGGTATAGTCCTTATCAATTAAAGGCTGTATCTCTATCTATAAGTAGAGGGAGTGTAAATATTTAAAAACTGTTGTATTTTGGGGTCGCACTCTATCTATAAGTAGAGGAATTCTGCAAATATATAAAAAATACAATTTTATTAAAATTTTCTCCGGATTTTTTACATTTTTTCAATTTATACAACCGGCCGATTACATGTTTCTTTTTATTACTTTTGTTACGGTGTAAAATTCAAATGCTAACAAAATGAAACCACATTTTTTCCGGTTGTTGATCAACCTCATTCTTTTATCGGCTCTGGCTGTTTCCTGTAATTCCAAACCGGAAAAGGCCACGCTGACTATTTATTGTACTTCGGATGTCCACGGAACGATATACGATTACGACCTGAAACGGGATCGTCCGAACAAAAGCAGTCTGGCCAATGTGTCTACGGCAATCAAAAACGCCCGGATGCAGGACAGCAACCGTGTTATTTTTCTGGACAACGGAGATTTTCTGCAAGGCCAGCCCAACGACTATTACTATAATTTCATCGATACCGGTGTGACCAACCTGACGGCAGAAGTGATGAATTATCTGGGATACGATGCGGCATCCGTCGGCAATCACGACATCGAAGCCGGGCATCCGGTATACGATAAAATCGTTCACGAATTAAATTTCCCCTGGCTTTCGGCCAACACAATAAATACAGCCACGGGACAACCGTATTTTCAGCCTTACACCGTTATTGAGCGTAACGGACTGAAAATTGCCGTTCTGGGCATGACCACTCCCGGTATATACAAATGGCTGCCGAAAAAATTGTGGGAAGGTATGGATTTTGAAGATATGGTAAAGACAGCCCGCTATTGGGTAAGCGAAATCCAAAAGAAAGAACAACCGGATTTACTCGTCGGACTTTTCCATTCCGGCTTCAACTACAATTATGCAGGAGAAAACGCCGAAACTCCGCGCAATGAAAATGCAGGCGTATTGGTTGCCCAACAGGTGGACGGTTTCGACGTCATTATCCTCGGCCACGACCACCAGGCAAAACAAATGGAAATTACGAACAATGCCGGACACAAGGTTGTGATCCTCGACCCGAAATCCCATGCCAATTACCTCGGAAAGATTGACATTACGCTGACCCGCGTGGGAAACGCTTACGACAAAAATATCACGACAGCGTTAATCGATCTGTCAAAAATTGAAAAAGATACGGCTTACCTGAACCGCTTTGCTCCGGCTATTGAAAAGGTAAAAGCATACATCAATACCGAAATCGGAGAATTTAAAGAGCCTTTGTCCGGACGCGACGGCCTGTTCGGTCCCTCTGCCTTTACCGATTTCATCCACAACGCACAACTGGCAACCACCGGAGCCGATATTTCTTTCAGTACCGTATTACAAATGGATGCTCTCATACAGAAAGGAACTGTGACCATCCGGGACATGTTCAACCTATACAGTTATGAAAACGGACTTTACACCCTGTCTTTCACCGGCAAGGAAATCGACCGTTATCTTGAATATGCCTATGGATTGCAATACAACACCATGCAATCGGCCAAAGACCATCTGCTGCGTTTTAAAAGTGACTCTACCGGCAAGCTGCTGAAAAACAACAAAGGCTACTATATACTTGCTTCGGATTTTTTCAACTACTCCTGTGCTGCCGGAATTAAATATACCGTCGACGTCACAAAGCAACCGGGCGAACGGGTCGACATCCTTTCGATGTCCGACGGTACGCCGTTCGATGAAAACCGGACGTATAGCGTAGCCATCAACTCTTACCGGGCAAACGGCGGCGGAGGTCATTTGACAAAAGGACTGGGCTGGGATAAGGCGGAAATCGACTCCCGGATCATCAAAATCATGCCCAAAGATGTCCGTTTCTATATCACGGAATACATCCGGGACAAAAAAACATTGGACCCCCAATGCCGCAACGATTGGAAAGTCGTCCCCAAAAGATGGTTTAAAAAAGGCAAGGAAAAAGATTATCAATTGCTTTACGAACAGCATTGAGACAGGCCGGACATATTGGGATTTATGATTTACGATTTACGATTTATGATTTTAGATTTACGATTATAGATTATACACACTATTCTCTCCGGCGAAAAAGAGGATTCGTCAATCGTAAATCATAAAATAAACCGGCCGGAAA
>NZ_DOED01000004.1:0-54200 GCF_003524185.1 Culturomica sp. | reverse complement strand
TTTCCGGCCGGTTTATTTTATGAAGCCCCGTTTACTCCGTAATCCAGGTCCAATCGTTCACGTCACACACGGCTTCCACCGTTCTTTCCACAGAGTCGGGTAAACCCGGGAAAAAATCGATACCGGTTTTCTCCTCCAACTGATCGATTGTCAGTGTCAGGCTTTTCAAATGATAAGGCTGAGAATACTCTTTGTGTTCCAACCAGAAAGCAATGGCTTTATAACTATCGTTTTTACGAGCCAAAACCGCCATATAATAATACTTAGGCACAGCTACATTATTGTGCTCCCCGGTCAGTTTGATGATCTGATCATCGGCAATCGTTCCTCCTTTGACGACATACAGCGTATCTCTCAAAGCGGCATCCTGCATCCAGGCTTTGACATCTTCCTCGAGCTTTTGCCAGATTTTCTGGTTGAAGCCCGACAATTGCGGACTCATATTGGAGTAATAAAACGTCTGCTCATTGGCTTCCTTAGAGTAACGGCGGTCGTTTGAAGCCACCAAATGCCCCCGGTCGTATCCGCTGTAATCCGTTTTCGTCGTCCGGTATTCAGCCGGCACCTGCGGATCGTCGCCCCAGGCATCCGTGCGGCTAACATTATCGGCAGCCGTCACATCATAGGCTTTAAAAGCGACCCAACGGGCATGCCGTTTGGGAAGGTTATATTCCATGCAATAGTTATGCACCGTTTTATTCTGATAGGTGACGGAATGGTCGATAAACTTGTAATCCGTCTCTCCGGTCAGACGGGGAATTTCCAGGCGACCGGCAATCACATTTGTAAAATTCTCCTCCGTTGCCTGTTGCGTAATCCGCAAAGTATCCCTGCTGGCTCCACTGGCCAGGGTAAGCAACGTATTCCGGGAAGTCCGTTCGTCGTTCGGGGCGATAACGACATTTACAACGCCATCGTCCACTCCCCGCAACGGGTCGACGTTACACCACTGACTACCGGTTCCCGAAAGGGAAATAACCCAGGACCCCTCCGCACCGACATTCAGTGTATACTCACCACCTGCACCGGGTACGGCCGACAGGTTTGATTCCGAAGACAACTCTGCCCGTTCGTCCGTATCGTCACAGGCAGCAAAAAGCATTGCGAGCAGCATTCCGCTGCCCGCAATTAAAGTTGAAACAGATTTTATTCCTTTCATTATAAACTACTGATTTCTTTTAAAGAATCTTCCACATAGGTAAATTCACCTTTACCGGTCAATTTATAACGTGCCGTATAATATTTGGTAGCACTGGACCCTTCTATACCGTATACTCCGAATTTAAGCACATAGGTAACGGGTACATCTTCCAATTGAACATCCGGATATGCACATTCCAGCATATGTAACAAAGCTTCCGGCAGGCGTTCCCACATCAATGCCGTCAGATCTTCATCCGGCATTTCTCCGTAAGCTTTTTCATTTTGAGCTTTCCAAGCCGACGGACGGAAATCGAAATTATTCTGATAAGCAGAACCTCCATAGTAATAATCGTTATTACCGTAAGAGGTTACATAGCCTTTCCCTTTCTCTGTAACGCCTTCTTTCTGATCGATATTTTCCCATACCCAATCGGTCAGTTTCTGAAAATAGTGATTCGTCTCGGCATTTCTACCCGGCACCAGGGTAATGGTTACATCCGGACTGAATACCCATCCGTTTTCCGCCAGGGCATATTGCTCGGTCACAACGGTTACAGGCTGTGTGTTGTATGTCCATGCACCGGCTGTAAATACATATTCGTCGGCTTTCAATACCGTCGCATCCCCGTTATAATAATTATACACCACAGCCATCGTATCACCGGCCTGAGCATACGGATATTTCAATCCCAGGAACTGCGGCAAATAATTTTGAGGATCGATGGAGGAACTGAAATTATTATGTGTACCCGGTTCTCCCATTGCCTTATAATCGGCAGGATTAAGGATCGTCACTTTTTCAGGTGCCTTCCAGGCTGAACCATCGTAAACATAAACAGCATACTGAATTTCTGTAGCCACAGCAGCAGCTCTGGAAGACAATGGCGAACGGCTGAATTTATTCAGTGCCGGCACATAATCGGCTGAAGCAGCAAGGGCAACAGAAGACGAACTGCCTGCCGCCGTCACGGAAACAGCCATCGTATTTACATATTTTGTTCCCGATACCCCGATCGCAAATCCGGTTACCGTTACTTCCTGTCCGTTTAATGCCGGATCAACCATATCGCTTAACGGATATTGTATGCTTCCGATTGCGGTCGTCGTTCCAGCCACATTTACATTATAATAATTTCCGCTGATAGACAAGGTTCCCGTATAAGAAACAAACTTCACCTCAGGGGCTGCCAGATAAGCATCCATTGCTGCAGCATCCATCGAGGCCGCTGTCGGATAACTATAAGAGCCATGAGCCGCTAAAGTAACCGTCGACTCCTTCGGGAACTGCATCAATCCGCTATATTTTGTAGTCGTTCCGGATACGGTCATCACATCACCTGCCGAATAAGCCCCGTCGTAAGAACTTCCCAGGAATGTCAGTATATATCCCGTTCCGTCGGTAAGCAGAAATCCTTGTTTGTATTCCGCGCAAATCGTACCCCTTACCGTATATTCACCGGCCTCAGCCGCAGCTACCGTACCGATTTCATCATAGTGAGACAAAGCTACTACGTCAGTAGCCATCGTATTAACGTATTTACTGCTGGAAACACCGATAGTATAACCCGTTACAATCACTTTCTGACCGTTCAGGGAAGCGTCGATAAAACCATCAGCCGGATATTTAATACTTCCGATCGCTTTTGCTGCACCTTCTATATTGACGTTATAATAACTGCCACTGATAGATAATGTCCCGACGTATGAAATATACTGTACGGAAACCCCTGTCAGATAAGCATCCATTTCCGCAGCGCCCCACTGACTCGGTACGGGTTGTGTATATTCTTCAACTCCCACTTTCGTTACAACAGATGTGTTCGGAAATTGGCTCATGCCGCCAAACTCGGTTGTCGTTCCTTCAACGGTAACAATATCTCCGATTGCATTATTTGAAGGCTTTCCCTCCAGATACACCAGAATCGAAGCGGTACCGTCGGATACCAGAAAACCATTCTTGTATGTAGCAATCACCGTACCTTTTACTTTATAATTTCCGGGACCGGCCGTTATTACATCTCCGATCTTGTCGAAAGTTTCCTCTTCTCCGCCGCCTGAACCCGGTTCATTGGCAGAATATTTGTAAGATACTACCACATACTCTCCGGTTACGGGATTTTCAATCGCCCCTTCCAAAACTTTCGGCAGACTTTTTTCCGGACTCTTGGACGGAGTCAGGTAAGACACATCGGGAATTCCCCAAATGGTTTCATAATCCGCAGCCGTCAATTCATAAGTATCGGCAGCAGCCAATTCAGCCAGATAAGCCGGCGCATTGGGAACATAATTATAGCTTGCACGAATGGTAGCGCCCAGAGAAGCCGTTTTCCAGTTTTTTGACATAAAAAGCGGTAAAACCGTTCTCGGTTCTGCGGCAGGAGTCAGGTACTGATTGCTTTTAGCTGCTTTTAAAGCCGTTACGATCTTCTCTGCTTTCTCTTTTTTTGTCGCCTCGTCACCGGTCAGAAGGGCCATAATATCAGCCTCCTTATAACCGCTGATAGCAGAATAATCATCGGCGGTAAGCGTATAATCCTTATTCAATACATTCTCCGGCTTGGTCATATCGTCCAATCCGTCGAAGTGTTTGTCATTAAAGTCCTCACAGCTTGTCAATCCTAAAACAGAGGCCATGCAAAGATATATGAGATGTTTTTTCATATCCTATCCTTTTAAACTATCAAATTATTAGAAACTAATCTTCAGGCGAACGGAATAATTCCGGCCGAAACGGTAAAATACACGGTAAGCCGACTGCCAGTTGTGACCCGAACCGTCATAAGCATCGGAAATAGACACGCCATCCAATACATTGTTTACATTTCCGTAAATTGTACCCCATAATTTACCCAACGGGAAACGGTAACTGACATTCAGATCCAGTTCTCCTGCCGAAGGCATCCGCCACGGGGTTTCGTACTTTTTATAACCGTTCATTACCAAATCGGCACCATTGTCTCCGCCGACAGAAAATTCAGCATAATTACGCATCCAATAGGTATAATCAGCACCTACCCGCAAGCCTTTTAAAGGTTGCACTTTAGCGCCGATAGCAAATGTCGTCTGAGCAGAATTTCCGACACGTGTACCGTTCAGGTCCACTTCCATCTTGGCATGATCTTCTGCCTGAATGCCGGAAGCAATATCTCCGTCCATATTTTTCAACGGCTGACCGGATGAATTATAAAAATAACCGGTAGATGAACTGTTCCATTTCCAGTCTCCGATAGAAACCATACCGTTGATGTCCACATTTTTAATCGGACGGAATACAAAATCCAACTCAACACCCTGATGCAAAGCGTCGATACCGCTCATATTGATCGTTGCCCGGTCGTCATTTTTCAACGTAATCGTACGGGTCATCGTTTTATCCAACCACTCTGTCCGGTATACGTTCACATTAGCACTGAAAATAGAAGAACGGAAACCGTAACCGACTTCTACGGAAAATACTTTTTCATTGACGGCATCCGGGTTGGTGGCATTACTGTTCATTGCGTACAGGAACACCCCGCCGGAATAGAAAGGAGCACGGGAAATATAACCGATGTTGGCAAATACATTGTGTTGATCCGTCAGATTATAGTTAGCTCCCCCTTTCAGGTTCCAACCGATAAAGTTTTCTGTCTTCGATTTTTCATGCGTCTTATCGTAATAATAATGATTCTTCTGCCAGTATCCGGTATTAGATACGGCACCTGCAAGGAAAACGCTCAATGCATTCCGGTTGAACTCTGCCTGCCCGAAAATACCTTCCTGCATCACATAACCGTCGTAATCCCGGTAAACGACATCCCCGACTTTCAGTTTTTGATTTACCCAGTTCGGGTCTGCGCTGTTGGCATTGTTAGCCACACTCATCTGTCCCCGGTAACGATCCACAAAGAATTCGCCTCCGTAAAGGTCAACCAACTCATTGGTGTGTGTACCGTTGTAATACCGGAAGTCGATACCTCCGTAAACATCGAAATATTTACCGATAGAAGTCGTATAAGTAGACATCAAACCGTACCAGTTGTGCTCGTTCTTCGATTCGGACATGGCCATCAGCGAACCGTTATCACTGGTAGCATTCAACTCGTAAATTTTATCATAAGCAAAGGTTCCGTCTGCATTGCGGAAATAAGTATTTAATGTACCATTGCTGGAACCGTACCACATATTGGCATAATCGGAAGTACTTCCCAAACCTTTATAACCGCCTCCGCGACCGATGGAAACGTACAACACGGTAGAAAGACTGGATTTCTCATTGATCGTCCAGAAATGGTTCAAAGAAATCTGGGGTTTGTGGTATTTATTGTAGCTCGAAGTTTTACGTTCGCCGTGCAGGCCGAAACCGTAGGTCGGGTTATACCGGTACTGCCGGTCTCTGCCCGTATATTTTTCAACGTTCTGCCACCCGGCAATAGACAATCCGTCGTAATTGCTGCGCTGATTATGCCATTGCGGAGCTCCGAACACCGTAAACGACAACAGATGATTTTCATTGATCTGTTTGGAGATGTTTCCGAAATAAGAATAAGCCTCGAATTCCGTACCTTGTACATAACCGTCTCCCCAGCTCTTGGCTCCCAGCAAGGTAATGGCCCAGCCGTTACGCAAACCGGTAGACACATTGAACATGATCTTGTTGTATCCGTCGTTTCCCAAAGCATAGGAAACCGATCCTCCGGCTTTGACATCCGTCGTTTTTGTCACGATATTGATAGAACCACCCACAGAAGGAGAAGATACTTTAGAAGCGCCCAAACCTCTCTGCACCTGCATCGAACGGGTTACATCCGAAAGACCGGCCCAGTTCGACCAATACAAACCGCCCCATTCCATATCATTCATCGGAACACCGTTGATCATCACAGCAATATTGGCTTGCTCGAAACCACGCAGATTAATACGGGAATCTCCGAAAGCACCTCCGGATTTCGTCGCATATACCCCCGGTGTAGATTTCAATATTTCCGGAAACTCCTGCGTAGAAAGCTTGTTTTCAATCTCAACCGGCTCGATTACGGACAATGCCACCGGAGTCTTGCGCCGCACGGCAACAGATGCCGTCACGGTAACGTCTCCCAGACCTATGGCTTCGGTTTCCATTCCTATAACCCCCAAATCCAAAGGTTGTCCCGAAATTTTTACCGTCTTTTTCAACTCTTTGTATCCGACACAACGAAATACAAGGGTTTGTGTTCCCTCTTTCGAGGTTTTCAACGTAAAACTTCCGTCCAGAGAGGAAGCAACACCTTCCGTCGTTCCCTCAACCATGACTGTCGCTCCGATTAATTCCTCTTTTGTCTGAGAATCGATGATCTTACCTTTAACGATTCCCTGAGCCATCGTTACCAATGTCAAGAAAAACAGTGGTACCATGAAAAGCAGACTTCTAATAAAGATTTTCTTCATACTTTCTATTACTTGTTAATTAATAAGTTTGTATGCACACAACCTAATAAAACGAACGTTTTTTTTAGGCACATATAAAAATTCATGACGCAAAGTTAAATAATATAAAATGAGGTTATAGTTAAAACTATAAGTTTTTTTCAATCTTAACTAAAACTTCATAATCGATATCCGAAAAAAACCTTCGTTTTATCAGTAAAATGCACAGATTTAAAGGATGTGCGTACGTATTTTTTTTATTCATTAATTAATCAATAACAACAAAATGATCAGAATTTCAATCAAACATCTGGTTTTCATAATCCCTTTGCTTTTAGGAGCCTGGGGAGTTATGGGACAGAAAACCGTGAAAGGAAAAATTGTAGATGCAGAGACAGGGGAAACCCTGATCGGAGCAACTGCCATCATCGAAGGTACATCTATCGGAGCTGCCAGTGATCCGGACGGTAATTTCACTATTTATTGTACGAAAGAAGGGAAAATAACCCTTATCTTCCGCAATGTAGGGTATGAAGAGCAACAAAAAAGCGTATCGCTTGAACATAACGTCACCGATTTAGGTGTTATAAAATTACAGGCTTCGACTGTCGGCCTGGAGGAGGTAAAAGTGACGGCTTCTATTGTCAGCAAAGACCGGGCAACCCCTATCGCTATCTCCAACATCACCCCGGAAATCATCGAAGAGCGCCTGGGCAATCAGGAGTTTCCGGAAATCATGAAATCCACGCCTTCCATATATGCGACAAAATCCGGCGGAGGATACGGAGACTCCCGTGTCAATCTGCGCGGATTCGATTCCAATAACATCGGTATACTTATCAACGGTGTGCCGATCAATGACATGGAAAACGGCAAAGTTTACTGGTCGAACTGGTCAGCTCTATCGGACGTAACTCAATTCATCCAGGTTCAACGCGGTCTGGGAGCTTCAAAACTGGCCGTCAACTCTGTCGGAGGTACCATGAATATGATTACCCGCAATACGGATGCGAAAATCGGAGGTTCCGTCTATTACGGAGTCGGTCACGACGGTTTTCAGAAAATGGCAATCAACGTATCCACCGGTTTGATGTCAAACGGCTGGGCCGTCAGTATCGCCGGCTCGACAACCGAAAGCACACGGGGATATGTCGAAGCGACCGATTACAAAGCCTGGATGTATTTTCTCAACATCTCCAAACGGATCAACGACAACCACCGTCTGTCCTTTACTCTTTTCGGCGCACCGCAATGGCACAACCAGCGCGGACAAATGCACACCATACAGGAATTCCGGGATCATCCCAGCGGCATCCGCTGGAACTCCAGCTACGGATATTTAAACGGCAAGGTATTCAACGGTCCCTACGCCTACAACGAATATCACAAACCGCAACTGTCTCTGAACCACTATTGGAAAATCGACGACCAGTCCTCTCTTTCAACGGCTGCCTATGTATCTTTTGCCAAAGGAGGAGCCCGCAGAGCGTTCGGAACCAAGAAAAACTGGCTGCAATACAACAATACAACCGGTAAACCTTACGTCGGTACAAATGCCGACACCAAATTAACCCCCGATGGCTTACTGGACTACGATGCCGTATTAAAAGAAAATGCAGCCTCGCAAACCGGTTCGTTGCTGGTGCTCGGAACCGCCGTAAACGCCCACGATTGGTATGGAATATTGTCAACCTATACGAACGATCTGACACAGGAATTCAAATTGACAGCCGGTTTGGACGGGCGGTATTACAAAGGATACCACTACAACAAAATCACCGATCTGATGGGCGGCAGTTATTATGAAGGCGATTATCTGGCTTACCAGTCCAAGGGCACTCCCAAATACAAAGGCGACCGCCTCGGTTATGAAAACACAAGCGAGGTATTGTGGGTCGGTGCATTCGCCCAACTCGAATACGTCAAAGATAATTTCTCGGCATTTTTGTCCGCTTCTTTGACGGAAAATGCCTACCGGCGTATCGACGACGGGAATTATGCTCCCGGCGATCCCATGCGTAAATCATCCTGGCAGACATTTCTCCCCTGGGGCGTCAAAGGCGGTGCCAATTATAAATTCGGCCGTATACACAACGTATTCGTAAACGGAGGTTACTTCAAACGGGCCCCTTACATGAATATCGTATTCAAAAACAACACCAACGAACTGACACCTTCCGTCAAATACGAAAGCGTATATACCTTCGAAGGAGGATACGGACTGACCTTACCCAAGCTATCCGTCAATGTCAATTATTATTACACCGAATGGAGAGACCGGGGACTGAATAAAAATATGGGAAACGGTATTTTTGCGACAATGCACGGCGTAAATGCCCGTCACCACGGGGTCGAATTCGAAGCGGTTTATAAACCGGTTTACAATTTCACCCTGAGAGGCATGTTTTCCTGGGGCGACTGGATATTGACAGACAATCCCATCGTATCGCTTTTCGACAGCAACAACAAACTGATCAGTGAAAACGACCAGTTGTATGTGAAAAATGTCCACGTCGGCAACTCGGCACAGATGACAGCCGCGCTCAACGCCTCCTACGAACCGTTCGATAATTTCAGAGTCGGTGCCGCCTGGAATCTTTTCGACAAGAACTATGCCGATTACGCCATCGAAGACCGTACCAGTTCACGGGAAGCCGGTTTGGATGCCTGGAAACTCCCGCGTTTTTGCACTTTCGATGCCAATGTCAACTATCAGCTGACCCTGGTCAAAAATATCCGGGCCACCTTATATATCAATGTCAACAACCTTTTCAACACCCAATATATTGCAGACGCTAAAGACGGCGTATATCACGACGAATTTTCATCCCTGGTATACTACGGATTCGGACGCACCTGGACAATGGGTTTCAAAGTGAGGTTTTAAACATACGACAAACGAAGGAAACCGACAACCTTTAATAAAAAAACACACAATGTATTCAAACAGTCAATGGACTTATAATTTTCAAACGATACGACAATGATAAAAAGTAAATATAGCTTGATTCTCCCGGCGTTGCTTGCCTTCACAGCCTGCAACCCGATGGACGATGTGTATGATGCTTTGGATGCCGCCAAACAGCCGCTTCACGAAGATGTCACTTATACCTTTACCGCTCAGGACTATTCCAGCGTAGGTTATGTATTTAAAAACAAACACACGGCAGCCGACTCGGCTATCGCTGCCGACATCAAAAGCAATCTGCGTTTTCCCGATAAAGAAATCGCCAAAGAAGGAGTCGCCGGCTATCTGAGCTCATTATTCCCGGCCCTGAATGCCCAATCGACAGCGGCTGTTACCTATGCCATCGACGAAAGGGACAGCAGCTACCTAAAGGCCATGATGCTTTTACAGAAAGCTCCGAACTACACGCTGACACCGGCGGATTATGCGTCAATTTGGGGAGAAGCCGGAACCAATTACCTGACCCCCGGAAAAAATGCAGATAAATACCTGGAAAAAATACTGGCGACAGCCGTCACAAACGCTCAAAAAGGCGACCTATACCGGGTAACTTACAACTATTCGCCGACGGAACCCGGTAACGGCCATACTCCGGCACCGGTACTGACCTCGCTGGATGAAAATTTCGATGAAACGGTCACCGACAAAGCCGCTTTTGCCGCCGAAGGCTGGACCAATTTCGCAGAAAAAGGAAATGTCAGATGGCAGGGTAACCTATACAACGGCGACGGATACGTATCTTTTTCATCCTATAACTCGAACGAAGAAAATATCGGTTGGCTGATCACCCCGGGAATCGACCTGACCGCAGCCACAAACCCCCTGTTTGCTTTCGACATCACACTAGGTCATTACAACGCTTCCTGCCTGCAGGTTCTGATTTCCGCCGATTACGAAGAAGGCGACCCGACTCTGGCCACCTGGACGGATATTACGCCGAATTTCTATTTCGATATTCCGGCCAAAGGTTTCGGTAAAAAAATGCCGGCCGGTATCCTGGACCTGAGTGCCTATAAAACAACCGTACATATTGCCTTTAAATATACGGGAGACGGTAATAACAACAAAACGACAACCTATCAGATCGACAACCTCCAAATCGGAGAAAATATCGGCGTAACGGAAACAATACTATTAGCGGAAGATTTCGAAACAACGACACACAAAGCAACCATACAACTCACAGATTGGACAAACTCTTCCGCTACCGAAGGTGCTAATCTCTGGAAAGGTTATAATTTTGACAACAACAAATCGGCACAAATAACGTCTTACGGTTCCGCCGTAGAATTTTTCAGCTGGCTGATTACACCGGCTTTATCTGTTCCGGACGAACCGGCGCCTCTGTTCACTTTCGACATTGATGCGGCTTATTACGACACCGATTGCCTGGAAATTCTGCTCTCGGAAGATTTCGACGGCAGCCACCCGGAAACGGCAAGCTGGACAAACCTCACAGGTCATTTTACAATACCGCAAAGCAGCAAATACTCCACATTCAAAAAAGCCGGAACGGTCAACCTGAAAACCTATGCGGGAAAAACCGTCTGTATCGCATTTAAATACCACGGCGATGCAGCCGACAACCGGAACACGGCTTATGAAATCGACAATGTAAAAATACATTATTATAAACGCAGCACGACACCTGTTTCTTCGGGTATACGCCCGGCAGCTACCGATCAGGTAATACGCTTTGCCCTATACGAGTACAACGGCAGTAAATGGGCCCCGAAAGCCAATACGGTCATTGTCAATCCGGAAGATTACGAAACGATGGGCATTACCGGCAACAGCTTTAAGGATGCTTCCGTTGCCATGCAATATTTACCGCTCTTCCTGCAACAAAAATACCCGTATACGGTTTCAGAAAAAACAATGCACGTACTATTCGAATTGAACGGTAAAACAGCCGTACAGGAATATCGCCGGGCCGAAGGCAACTGGACCAATTACAACGGAGTGGTGCCGGTGACCGAGCAATACATTCACAACGGGACCAAATGGTCCTTTGATCCGACCGTCGTCTTTACGATGATCAGCAGCGATTATCAGGCCCTGGTCGATTTTGTAACCAACGATCCGAAATATAAAATTTATCTGGACGAAGCTTACCCGTCCAATACAGAATGGTGGTATGGTGCAAACGCCAAATACAACAACATCAGTATGTTGATAAAATCCCGGAAATATTACGATACAAAAGCCGGAGATCACTTCCTGGACGGCAAGGAAGATGCCGAATGCCGGGAAATCTTCCACCAAAGATTACAGGAAGGAATTGCCAACCATGTGCTACCGGCCAGATACCCGGATGCAGAAGCCATAAAGGACAATATGCAGATGTTTTATCTGGTCAAATATGCTACCTACAGCCCGACCGGTACCTGGCAAGCCAGATTCAAAGGCATTGCCAAAGGTAAATTCGAATATGTAGAAGGCTCCCAGACCGAGCTGAAATAATCCCCGCCGGATATACGAAAAGAGGCTGCTTGTATAAAGTGCCACCCAAAAGTTTTTTGTCAAACTTCCGGGGGCACTTTATTTTTTTACCGTCCTCCTTACCCGATAATCAACACATTATAAATCACAAAAAAATATTCTCTTTTACGTTGCCCTAAACACAAGGAGTGTAAAAGGAGAAAGAGAGAAAATCAGGGTAATTGATTGATAAATAGAAATGTATGTCTTTTAGTGGCTAACGATGGCTGATAGCAGAATTGCAGGAAAAAGCAGATTAGCGCATACTTTCCGTTTCTTATCCGTTACCCATTCAGATAGGCGAAAAACACAGCAAACCAATGACCTTAAACGTCTGATTATAGCACTGTTTGTCTGTGGTTTACATTGTTCAGACAACTCACAAAGAAAGTAATTTTACGAACTAAAAATGTGAGCATTATGAACAACGAACTTAAAGTCTCTTTTTACCTCAAACGAGAGGGTAACACGGAGAGAACAGAAACAAATCCCGATGCCGTTTATCCGATTGTCGGGAAAATCATCATTAGTAATACCATCGCCCAATTCGGCTCAAAACTGAAAATCGAAGAACGACTTTGGAGTGTAAAATCAGGTCGGGCAATCGGCAAAAGCCGTGTTGCCGTTGAACTTAACAGAGAGATTAATAAAATTAATCTCTCCATACATGCGCATTACAGGGACATTTTAAAGCGAACAGGAAAAGTAACCGCTATTGAAGTGAAGAACGCCTTTTGAGTACAAAAAAATATGTTTCAAGTTTAGTTCACAATTATATTGAGATATTTTTTAGCTTTTGTAACCCCATTTTTATGCGCCAACACTAAAAAAATCAGATAAATTATCTATATTTGCAAACAACTACAGATTGCGTAGTGTTTTGCAAATGTGATTTATGGATAATTTGAAATTAGATAGAAGTAATAAATGGGATCAGTTCTTTGTCGAACTGCAATCCCAAGGACGTTATGCCTTTACATTTGAAGAAGTAGGTAATCATTTCAAGTCGTCTAAAAAAACATTGCTGCAAGGTTTGTATAGATATAAAACCAAGAAACAGATAGCTCAAATACGAAAAGGCTTTTATGTGATCATTCCACCTAATTATTCAAATCAGGGAATGCTCCCTCCATATTTGTTTATCGATGACCTGATGAAGTCCTTGAGTAAACCTTATTATGTAGCTTTATTGTCTGCGGCAGCTTTGTATGGGGCAGCACATCAACAACCGATGGAATACTTTGTAATAGCAAAAACCCCGGCCCCTAGGAGTATTAATAATAAAAAATTGAAGATCTCCTTTTTTTCAAAAAACTCATGGGAGCAAGATGATATTGTTCAAAAAACAACCGACGTCGGTTATCTCAATGTTTCTTCTCCTGAATTGACTGCATTGGATTTACTAGCCTACGTCGATAAAATAGGGATGAATAGAACTGTTACTCTTTTACAAGAGCTAGTCCAAGCGATGAAAGCAACAACACTCTATAGAACAGCAAAAAGATATCCAAATACTCCTGTAATCCAACGATTGGGTTATATTTTAGATAAGACATTAAGCGAAGAAAAACTGTCTAATCCTTTACTGAAAATTTTGAATAAAAGAAATATATCTCCGGTATTATTGATTACTCAAAAAGAAAAGCAGGGAGAGTTAGACGAAACATGGAAAGTAATTAAAAATAGAGAGATAGAAAGCGATTTATGATACCCCGCCGATATATAGAAGAATGGAAAGCGGTTGCTCCTTGGCCAAATGATGCACAAGTAGAGCAAGATTTAGTTATTGCCAGGGCTTTGGTGGAAATATTTTCTGATGATCTGCTGAAAAAATCACTTGCTTTCAGAGGTGGCACTGCTTTGCATAAATTGTATTTGCAACCGCAAGTCCGCTATTCGGAAGATATAGATTTAGTGCAAATCAATTCAGAACCAATCAATCCGATCTTAAAACAAATTCGTGAACGGCTGTCATTCCTTGGGACTAAGCGAACGGTAAAACAACATATTCACAACAACACTATTGTTTATCGTTTCGATACAAGTACACAACCGGTAATTAATATGCGGTTGAAAATAGAGATTAACACTCGAGAACACTTTACTGTACTTGGCTTAAAGGAAATCCCATATAAAGTTGAGAACGGATGGTTTTCCGGTGAATGTAATTTGACAGGATATGAACTTGAAGAATTACTGGGAACAAAAATGCGTGCATTATATCAGCGTCGCAAAGGTCGTGATCTGTTTGATTTGTATTGGGCGATGATTCACCAAGATGTGAATACGGAAAAACTAATCAGTTGTTATAAAACCTACATGGAGTACTCTGTAGGCAAACCTCCATCTCAGAAGCAGTTTCTTGCCAACATGGAAGAAAAACTACTTGACGGGGAATTTATGGAAGATATTCATGCTGTATTAAAGCCGGTAGCTGAATATGATAATGGCAAGGCTTGGGAATTAGTAAAAAAGAGATTGGTCGAAAGAGTATAAGATGGACAATACGAAACAAAATAGTAAACTACCTGAAGGATGATCGTGGACAACATTGGGAGAACTTGGTATTGTCGTTAGTGGAGGCACACCATCTACAAAAGAGCCTTTGTTTTGGGAAGGTGATATAACGTAGGTTACTCCTGCTGATCTTTCTGATTATAAGGGAAAATATTTGCGCAAAGATTTTTGGGTAACAACGAGTAATAAGCAATTGGCCTTTTTACAACACATCGTCACAATGCTTAATCCTGAAAATGGAAGAGCAGCCGTAGTACTGCCAGATAATGTATTGTTTGAAGGGGGAGCTGGAGAATTGATACGGAAAAAAATGCCGGACAATTTGAATTTACATACAGTCCTTCGATTACCAGCAGGCATTTTTTACGCGCAAGGAGTAAAAGCCAATGTATTATTCTTTAATACTGCGAAAAAGCCTGAAAAACACATGACAAAAGATGTTTGGTTCTATGATTATAGAACTAATGTTCATCATACTCCAAAAAAGAATCCATAAATACGCCAGTTCAAATAACTTATTGTTGCCTGATAGACTTGCTCGGAATCTATCAAAAACCTTAATACGATAGGAGAATACAGATAAGACAATATAAACAGCAGAGTTGCGACCAATAATAAGAAGATAGTTCCTTGTGTAAATACCTCACCCGTTCGGAAATATTGCCCACTTCCATTATAACGGGCAATTAATACTTGCGCTCCGATACTAAAACCAAAACCTATCATATAGATTATCATATAATATGTTCCTGCTAAAGCAGAAGCAGCCAATTCCGTTTCTCCAACTCTTCCTAAATAAGCAGTATCAGTAAAACCTATTAGATATTCCACTAATAGACTGACCAAAACAGGAAGGGTAATCTTACAAATGTGTTTATAGGATATTTGCATTTTTGTTTTTTGAAGACAAAGATAGCTTGTGTGAAAATCAATAGATTGTATAAATTCGACTTTGTATTTTAGTGTTGTTTTTCATTGCTTATAATGATAGTTGTCTAAGTATTACATAGTTAATTTATAATGCCTACATTTGTATTAGAGTTATTTGAGGCAATGGAAAAACACAGAAAACTAAAGAGTTTCACTCATTTCTATATCGTTCCCCATTGTTTTTCTCTTCTTCTTCAAAAATCTATTGCTCAATAGATTACAATCAAATTTCTTGTTACCCTAAACACAATCAGGCAAAAAAACGGCTCTGAAATCACCGAAAAAACGGTCAAACGGAAATCATCAAAAAAAATGATTAAATTTGTCCATAACCCATAAAAAGATATCGCATGACTAAACGGTTCATCTATCTCACATTGATCGGCCTGCTGGGGTTCCCTGTTTTCACAAATGCACAAAACCACCGGCGTTTGGAGCTGGACAACAACTGGTACTTCCGGCAATACGACACAAAAGAATGGCTACAGGCCAATGTCCCCGGTTGTGTGCATACGGATTTGCTGGCAAACGGGAAAATCGAAGATCCCTATTACCGGACAAACGAAAGGGAACTTCAATGGATTGATAAAGTTGCCTGGGAATATAAAACAAACTTCGAAATAGACGATTTCACCTATGTCAAAAAGCAAAAACGCCTGACATTTTACGGGTTAGACACCTACGCCGATATTTTCTTAAACGGACACAAACTGGGACATTGTGACAATATGTTCCGCACCTGGAGCTATGATGTCTCGGATATGCTGAAAAAAGGCCGTAATGAACTGAACATCGTTTTTCTTTCTCCAACCGGGCAGGGGCTAAAAGAAATGGAAAAATACGGGCTGGCTTTACCGGCCGATAACGATCAAAGCGTATTGGGCGGGATGGAAAACAAGAAAGTCAGTGTCTTCACCCGAAAGGCTCCGTACAATTACGGTTGGGACTGGGGACCTCGCCTGGTGACCAGCGGCATTTGGCGACCGGTTGTACTCGAGGCCTGGAACGAAGTCAGGATTGAAGACACCTATATCCATCCGTTGAAAGTAGACAGCAAGCTGGCCCAGCTGAATGCTGAAATTACATTAACCGCCGCACATCCGCAAACCGCCGACATCGAAATCCGGCACGGTAACCGGATCGTATCGCAACAATCCGTCCCGCTGAAAAGCGGAAAAAACCGGATCGGTCTACCGATCAAAATCAAACACCCTAAACTGTGGTGGTGTAACGGACTCGGCAAACCTCATTTATATACCTTCGATATATGTGTCAAAACGGGAGCACAGACTCTTGACAACAAGCAAGTAACCACAGGATTACGCACCCTTCGGCTCGTCCGTAAAAAAGACAAGGCAGGCGAAACGTTCTATTTCGAACTAAACGGCGTACCGGTATTTGCCAAAGGAGCCAATTATATACCCAATGACGCTTTCCTTCCGCGAGTCAGCCGTTCCGATTACGAAAAAGTTATCGCAGACGCAACAGAAGCCAACATGAACATGCTTCGGATTTGGGGAGGAGGAATCTATGAGGACGATTATTTTTACGAATTGTGCGACCGGAACGGGATTATGATCTGGCAGGATTTTATGTTTGCCTGTGCTATGTATCCGGGCAACCCCGAATTTTTAGAAAATGTCCGGCAAGAAGCGGCCGACAACCTCATCCGTCTCCGGAATCACCCTTGTATAGCCCTCTGGTGCGGAAACAATGAAATCGGTGTCGCCTGGCGGCACAACAGCCCCGGAGGCTGGGGATGGAAACAAAAATATTCGACCGAAGAACAGGAAAGAATATTTCAGGCTTATCAAGATATTTTCCACCGGATACTACCGGAAGCCGTCGAAAAGTACACCGACGACATGGCTTATTGGCCCTCCTCTCCCATGTCCGGTCCGGGAGAATCGGATTTCGAGCTTCTGCCCGGAACCAGCGGAGACAACCACTACTGGGGGGTATGGCACGGTAAACACCGTCTGGAAGCCTTCGCCGACAACGTAGGGCGTTTCGTCAGCGAATACGGATTCCAGTCTTTCCCGGAATTTGAAACGGTAAAAAAATACACCGTACCGGAAGATTACAATATCGAATCCGATGTCATGGCTTCACATCAGCGCAGCGGCATCGGTAACCTGCGCATCAAAGAATACATGAGCTGGTATTACCGCGTACCGGAAAATTTCGAACAGTTTCTGTATATGAGTCAGGTGTTGCAAGCCAAAGCCATGGATATAGCCATGCGAACCCATCGCCGGGCAATGCCTTACTGCATGGGGTCATTACTGTGGCAACTCAACGACTGTTGGCCGGTAGCCAGTTGGTCGACAACCGATTATTACCACAACTGGAAAGCCGCACACTATGCCGTACGTGAAGCCTGCAAGCCCGTTATTGTCGTTCCCCGGAAAAACGGAAGTCAATTGGAGCTATGGGTGGTCAACGACCGCCTCAAAAAAGTCAAAGGGAATTGCATCATAGAATTACAGGATTTTGAAGGAAACGTATTAAACCGGATTCAGGCTGACTTTTCAGCGGAAGGCAATCGTTCGGTGCTGATAGATCATATCGGTTCAGACCGTTTGCTAAAAAATCATCCCCGGGAAAAAACACTAGCCGTCGTCACCCTTCGCAACGGCAATAAAATCCTGGATGAACACCATGTTTATTTTACAGAACCCAAAAACCTGGACCTGCCGGCTCATCCCCGGATCACCACCCGTTACAACGAAAAAAACGGGAGAAAATTTCTGACGGTAACAACCGATAAACTGGCCTGTGATGTTATGTTCTATTCACCCGGAAACACCGTCCGTTTCTCGGACAATTACATCGATCTGCTACCGGACAGGACATATACGATCGAATTATTTACCGATATTACCGATCCGGAAATAAAAACAAGATTTATACAGTAAGCGTAATAATAAGCCCCGCAGCAAAAATACTGCGGGGCTTATTGCATTGCCACAAAGCTTTACCGGATTTCCGATCCCGGTTTTATTTCTTTATCCGGAGTCACAAAAGAAAGAGCTCCGCCGGCATCCTCCGCCATCAGTATCATTCCCTGCGACTCGATACCTTTCAATGCTTTCGGCTCCAGATTCACCAGTATACTTACCTGCCGTCCGATGACTTCCTCCGGGGTATAATATTCGGCAATACCCGAAACCACGGTACGGGTATCGATACCGGTATCAACCGTCAGCTTCATCAATTTTTTGGTTTTCGCCACTTTCTCCGCCGCAACGATTTTACCGACCCGGATATCCATTTTCTGAAAATCCTCAAAAGTAATATCCGGTTTTGCCGGAGCAGCCGTTACATTCGCCAGCTCATTCGCTTTTTTCGTAGCCAGTAAACGGTCGACTTGCCGCTGAATCTCTTCATCCTCGATCTTATCGAACAACAAACCGGCTTCATTGATCCGGTGTCCGGCAGCCAATACATTGTCTCCCATCTTATCCCAGGACAACGGTTCCATATTCAGGAATGTCCTCAGCCGCAGCGCACTGAACGGCATAAAAGGTTCGGTCAATGCAGTCAAATCCGCCGCAATCTGCAAACAGATATTCAAAATCGTCTTTACCCGTCCTTCGTCCACTTTTATCAACTTCCAGGGTTCCGTATCGGCCAGATATTTATTTCCCAGACGGGCCAACCCCATACATTCCTTCAAAGCTTCGCGGAAATGGAAGTTATCCAGATTCTTCTCCACCCTTTCTACTATCCGGGGTATTTCTGCCAGTACTTCCTCATCGTATGCCGTCAATTCCCCTCTTTCAGGAACAATACCTCCGAAATATTTATGTGTCAACACCAGTGCCCGGTTGATAAAGTTACCGTAAATAGCTACCAGCTCACTGTTATTGCGGGTTTGAAAATCCTTCCAGGTAAAATCGTTGTCCTTTGTCTCCGGAGCGTTAGCTGTCAATACATAACGCAACACATCCTGTTTCCCTTCAAAATCGCGCAAATATTCGTGCAACCAGACCGCCCAGTTCCGGGAAGTCGAAATCTTATCCCCTTCCAGATTTAAAAACTCGTTTGCGGGCACATTGTCGGGCAAAATATAAGACCCTTCAGCCTTTAACATTGCCGGGAAAATAATACAATGAAATACGATATTGTCCTTACCGATAAAATGAATCATCCGGGTTTCCTTATCTTTCCAGTATTTCTCCCAATCCGGTGTCAGGTCCTTCGTCGCAGAAATATAACCGATCGGCGCGTCAAACCACACATACAAAACCTTGCCTTCAGCCCCTTCAACCGGCACCGGTACGCCCCAATCCAAATCCCGGGTAACTGCCCGAGGTTGCAGGCCATTGTCTAACCAGGACTTACATTGTCCGTAAACATTACTTTTCCATTCCTTGTGCTCTTCTAAAATCCACTTCTTCAACCAATCTTCATAACGATCCAGTGGCAAATACCAATGTTTCGTTTCCTTCAATTGGGGAGTATTACCGGTTATAGCCGAAACGGGATTGATCAAATCGGTTGCATTTAAGCTCGTACCACAGGCTTCACACTGATCTCCGTAAGCCCGTTCATTGCCGCAATGCGGACATTTACCGATAATGTAACGGTCTGCCAGAAACTGTCCCGCTTTCTCATCGTAGAATTGCATAGACGTTTTTTCAATAAACTTACCTTCATCATACAGTTTTTTAAAAAAAGCCGAAGACAATTCATGGTGGGTTTTCGAACTGGTACGCGAATAAATATCAAAAGAGATACCGAACTCCTGAAACGATTTTTTTATCAATTCATGATACCGGTCTACAATGTCTTGCGGAGTGACACCTTCTTTCTGAGCTTTAATCGTAATAGGTACCCCGTGCTCATCGGAGCCACCGATAAATACCACTTCTTCCCCCTTAGCCCTCAAATACCTTACATAAATATCGGCAGGTACATATACTCCGGCCAGATGGCCGATGTGTACAGGCCCGTTGGCATACGGTAATGCCGTTGTGATCAGATTTCTCTTGAAATGGCTCATATATATTCTTTTTAATGTTTTAGCGCTCAATTAAGCCGCAAATTTACAAAAAAATCGTATTTTCGCATGATTAAGTCGATTGACTTATTCAATGTTTTTATCGTACCCTTAAACCAGGACGATAAAACCCTTTAAAGAACTGATGTAGATTTTAGATTGTAGATTTACGATTTTAGATTGAAATGAATCTGATAACGAATCGGATTGCCAGTCAATCTACAATCTAAAATCGTAAATCGTAAATCTAAAATTAACACGTTTATTATTTTAGGTTTCTTCATCGACCGCAAGTCGGTCTTTAACTTTAGATACAAAAGTATATGCTACGTCCATCCTATTTACAAAGCGGGGACAAAGTTGCTCTCATTTCTCCGGCAGGCATTATCGATTCGCATGACATCGAATATGCCGGGCACATATTACGTTCCTGGGGATTAGAGCCTGTTATCGGCTCACATGCAACCTGTCAATGCGGTTATTTTGCAGGCACGGACAACGAACGGCTCACGGATTTACAATGGGCGCTGGATGACGAAGAAATACGTGCGATTCTTTGTACCCGGGGAGGGTACGGTTGTCTGCGTATCGTAGAAAAAGCCGATTACTCTATTTTTCAAGGTAATCCCAAATGGCTGATCGGTTTCAGCGATATTACCGTCCTGCATACCAAATTGACATCGTTAGGCATTGAAAGCATGCATGCCCCTATGCCGAAAAGTTATCGGGACACAACGGCGGAAGCGTTGTCCCACCTGAAAAATTTCTTATTCGGAGAGGTATCTCCCTATTTGCTTCCTCCCCATCCCTTCAACCGGGAAGGGATCGTACAAGCGGATCTGACAGGAGGAAATTTAAGCTTACTTCATTGCATCCGTTCTTCAGTCATCGAATACCCGACGCGGGGGGCAATCCTGTTTATCGAGGATGTCGGAGAAAATTTATATGCAATCGACCGGATGATGCAAAGTTTTAAGCTGACAGGACGCCTGGAAGAACTGCAAGGGCTCATTGTCGGAGGTTTCTCGGACATGAAAGGAGAAAACTTCGGAAAAACCGCAGAAGAAATTATCCGGGAAGCTGTAGAGGAATATGATTATCCGCTTTGTTTCGGTTTTCCGGCCGGACATATTCCGGACAATTACCCTTTGATTCTCGGATCGACAATCGAAATGAGTGTCGATAATGCGGGAAGTGAAATTACATTTCTTTAATTTATACAGGATCAGATTACAAAAATGAAAAAATATATTTGGACGGTTCTTGTTTTATGTATTTTAGCCGCTTGTCAACAGCCGGCAATTTTTGAAAACTACAAAACAATCGAGAAAGAGTCCTGGCTTATCAACGACACCGTCCGTTTCCAGGTTGACATCCCCCGGTCCGGAGAATACGACTTTAATGTCGGCATACGTCATACGACAGATTATGAAATGGCTAATTTATGGTGTTTTATACAAATAAAAGATTCGGCACAAACCATTCTCCGGGATACTTTGAATATAAAAATAGCAGAACCGGACGGCAGATGGCTGGGAAAAGGGAATTCCATAAAAACCTTGGAAACTCCGTCCCATATACATATGCTAAACGCCGGTAAATACACCTTCGACATTATTCAGGGCATGCGAACCAGATCTTTAAACGGCATCAAAAACGTAGGCCTGGTTATCCGCACAAAAGAAACCAATCACTGATCACCCGGTAAGGCACATTCTATGGCAAAAAACAAACTGGCAAAATTTGCGGAAATGGAAACATTAGAGAATGTATTCCAACCGGCTCACCGTGAAATTTTCCGCACCGATTACGATTTAAAAGGAAAATGGAATGAAAAAGTTTTCCGGAACGACCACCCGATTGTTTTGGAGATCGGTTGTGGCAAAGGGGAATATACCGTCGGGCTGGGCGAGCTTTTCCCCGATAAAAATTTTATCGGGATGGATATAAAAGGAGCACGCATGTGGCACGGTGCTAAAGGTGCGCTGGAAAAAAATATTCACAACGCCGTTTTCATAAGAGCTTATGCTGAATTTATGGAATCCTTATTCGCTCCGGGAGAAATAGCCGAAATCTGGATCACGTTTCCGGACCCCCAAATGTCGAAAGCCCGCAAAAGACTGACAGGCACCCGTTTCCTTTCCTTGTATAAAAAAATACTGAAAGCAAACGGGATTCTCCACCTCAAAACCGACAGTCCTTTTTTATATACCTATACGGCAGAATTGATAAAACACAATCACTTACCGGCCTCCGTTGTCACGGATGATTTATACGGAGGTGACCTGGACGATAAAATGCTGGGCATCAAGACATTTTACGAACAACAATGGCTTTCCCGGGGCAAAAAGATCAAATACATCCGTTTTTCTCTCGAAGGGAGCGATTCCCTGACAGAACCGGAAATTGCTATTGAAAAAGACGATTATCACAGTGAAGCCCGTTATATGGGGCCGACCCCTAAAAACCGAATGCTATGAAAAAACGGGTACTAATGGCCATGAGCGGAGGCATCGACAGTACTGTTGCCGCCATGTTGCTGCAAGAACAAGGATATGAGCTGGTAGGTGTTACCTATCGTACCTTCGATACGATTTCGCGGGGATGTATGGAAAAAGAAAAAGGATGTTGCAGTGTCGATTCTCTTTTTGAAGCCAAAAGAATGGCCGACGATCTGGGATTCGAACATCACATACTCGATATTCGTCAGGAATTCAAGGAAACGGTCATACACAACTTTATCGACGAATACCTGCACGGCCGTACACCCAATCCCTGTGTGATATGCAACTCGACGATAAAATGGGGCAAACTGCTTGAAACAGCAGATGAATTCGGTTGCAACGCAATCGCTACCGGACATTATGCCCGTATCGGCCGGCAGAACGAACGCTATTTTCTGCAAAAAGGAGTGGATGAAGCCAAAGACCAGACGTATTTCCTCTGGAAATTGAGTCAGGAAAACCTGGCCCGGACCCTATTTCCCCTTGGGGAACTCACCAAACCGGAAGTACGGGCGATCGCATTGAAACACGGGTATGAGAAATTATCGAAGAAAAGCGAAAGCCAGGAAATTTGCTTCATCCCCGACAACGACTACCGGGTTTTCCTAAACCAGCAGGTTGATGATTTCCAGGGCAAATACGGTCCCGGGGATTTCGTCGATACCCAAGGGAATATACTCGGCCGTCACAAAGGTTTTCCCAACTATACCATCGGACAAAGAAAAGGCCTGGGCATAGCACTGGGACACCCCATGTTCGTCGTTGCCATCCACCCCGAAGAAAATAAAGTCGTTCTCGGGACAAAAGAGGAATTACAGGGACAAAGCTGTTACGTAAGCGACATAAATCTTATGAAATATGCCCGGATTCCCGAAGGATTGACCGTTACGGCCAAAATCCGCTACCGCAACGCAGGCAGGCAGGCTTCACTGTTCCATGAAGGGGACAAGCTGCGGGTCGTCTTTCAGGAAACCGTAGACTCCATTACTCCGGGACAAAGTGCTGTATTTTACGAAGGTCAGGACGTTGTCGGAGGAGGTATTATCGATTGATTTCGGATTTACAGTTTAAAATTTTATATGGACTATAACTTCAATACCCGGCTAAAAGGGAATCTTACCCTGACCTCTGATTTCCATGCCAATCAGGCTTTACGGAAAGACAAAACATTATACAAATTCATCTGGGTACAAAACGGGACGATCACCCTTGAAATAGACCATATCGATATCACATTGGGCAAAGATGAGCTTATTTCGCTTACTCCCCTGCACCACATCGAATTTAAAGAAATAAACGGGACCTACCTTACCCTTTTATTCAACAGCAATTTTTACTGTATTTACGGACACGACCAGGAAGTTTCCTGCAACGGATTCCTGTTCAACGGAACCTCCAGCATAATCCGGTTGCAGCTATCGGACCGCCAATCGGCCCTTTTGCATGAGATTACGGACAAACTCGACAACGAATACCAAATCAAGGATAATTTACAGGAAGAAATGCTCCGTATCCTGTTGAAACGTTTCATCATCGCCTGTACCCGTATTGCAAGAGAAAAATTTGCCATCACGACCGATAAGGAAAAAAGCTTCGACATCATCCGTCAGTATTACGTATTGGTAGATCAGCATTTCAAAGAAAAAAAGATGGTGCAGGAATATGCAGACCTGCTGCACCGTTCTCCCAAAACCCTGTCGAATCTTTTCTCGAGCTACAATCTTCCTTCTCCCCTGCGCATCATTCACGAGCGAATCGAAGCCGAAGCCAAACGACTGTTGCTTTACACCGCTAAAAATGCGAAGGAAATTGCCGATATTCTGGGGTTTGAAGACCTATCCACATTCAGCCGTTTCTTTAAAAATATAACCGGCGAAAGCATCTCTGACTACCGGAAACGGGAAGTTGGGAAAAATTGACAAATGATCCGGTAAAATTGCCATTTATTCCGAAAGAGAAAACGATCATCTTTGTATCGTAAGTTTAACCTTTAATCTGAATAACATGGTAACACAAGTAAGTAAACTCGTCCACCGCTTTCTCTCATTGGCCGCCTCCAGCCAGAAACTCGGAATCAATCTGATACGTATATCCATTCTGATCATATTTGTCTGGATCGGGGGATTGAAGTTCTGGAATTACGAAGCAGAAGGCATCGTACCTTTCGTAGCCAACAGTCCGTTTATGAATTTCTTTTACAATAAAACCGCTCCGGAATATAAAGAATACAAAATGAAAGAAGGCGAATTCAATGCCGCCAAACAGCAATGGCACAAAGACAATAATACCTACGGCTTTTCACATGGTTTGGGTGTATTGATTATGAGCATCGGCATCCTGGTATTTATAGGTATGTTCTCCCCGAAGGCCGGACTTATCGGAGCCGCCTTAGCCATTATCATGACAATCGGTACGCTTTCCTTTCTGGTAACGACTCCGGAAGTCTGGGTCCCGGACCTCGGAAGCGGGGAACACGGCTTTCCGTTACTTAGCGGGGCAGGGCGACTGGTTATAAAAGACACAGCCATATTGGCAGGGGCCATTGTGCTGCTTGCAGATTCCGCCCAACGCATATTGAAAAAACAAAACTCAAAATAAACGACCATGAAACAGTATGATGCCATCATTATAGGTTTCGGCAAAGGCGGTAAAACACTCGCCGCCGAACTGGCCCGGCACAATTGGCAGGTAGCCGTAATCGAACGCTCTGAAAAAATGTACGGAGGCACTTGTATCAACATCGGTTGTATCCCGACCAAAACATTGGTTCACCAAGCTAAAACCGAAACATACAAACCTGAAATGAGCTTTGAGGAAAAAAAAGAATATTACCGCAAAGCCATTGAAAAAAAGGAGGAAGTCACGACTCTGCTCCGGGATAAAAATTACCATAATTTAGCCGACAACAAAAATATCACGGTTTATACCGGCATCGGTTCCTTTCTTAATGCAGATACGGTATCAGTCGCTATGCCGGACGGAACAACCGAACTGAAAGCCGGCAAAATATTCATCAATACGGGCGCAGAGACAGTCCTTCCCCCCATAAAAGGGATCCTTAACAATCCACTGGTATTCAACAGCACATCCATCATGGAATTGACAGAGCTGCCCCGACGGTTGGCGATCGTCGGCGGAGGTTATATAGGGCTTGAATTCGCTTCCATATACGCCTCCTTCGGATCACAAGTCACTGTTCTGGAAGGTTCTTCCGAGCTGATTCCCCGGGAAGACAGAGACATTGCCGAAGCGGTAAAAGACATTCTGGAAAGCAAAGGCATCCGGTTCGAATTGAATGTCAATGTTCAAAGCATAGAAAATACCGGAGAAACGGCAGAAATCACCTATCGGAATGCCCAATCCGGCCGGGAGCAACAGCTCAAAGCCGAAGCTGTCCTTCTGGCTACCGGCAGGCGTCCCGATACAACCGGATTAAACCTCGAAGCCGCAGGTGTCCGAACGGACGAAAGAGGTGCCATCCTAGTCGATGAATATCTGAAAACCACGAATCCGGCTATCCGGGCCATAGGGGATGTAAAAGGAGGTTTACAGTTCACTTATATTTCCCTGGACGACTACCGCATCATCCGGGAAGATTTGTTCGGAGATCACAGCCGGAAACAAAGCGACCGGAATCCGGTAAGCTATTCCGTCTTTATCGATCCTCCTCTTTCCAGAATAGGTATGAGTGAAACCGAAGCCCGGCAACAGGGACTCGATATAACGGTAAAAAAATTAGCCGTAGCCGCTATCCCCCGGATGCTCACCATTAATGAGAACAAAGGCTTGCTAAAGGCGGTCATCCATACTCCGACGGGAAAAATACTCGGATGTACGCTTTTATGCCCGGAATCGAGCGAGATAATCAATAGCGTGGCTTTAGCCATGAAAGCCGGTAAAGATTATACTTTCCTCCGGGATTTTATCTTTACGCATCCGAGTATGAGCGAAGCATTTAACGAATTATTCCATTGAGATAAAAACACAGGCCGGCAAGCGTATACTCCTGCAAAAAAGATCTGCGGATTTCAGTTGCCTGCTATTCCTGCTTACTATTGAGGCCCCCGGAAACCGGAGGCCTCAATGGTAAAAATACCGGTGAACTAAAAATTATAACCGGGCACGATAAGTCTTCACTTTCATCCATCCTCCTATCGTCTGGTAATTCATAATAGCCCGGTTTAATTTCTCCGTATCTTTCTGTTCCAAAGGCTCCAGTTCAATATTCTCTCCCGCTCCCTCGATTACCCGGAACTGCTCGGCCCGTTTCACCGGCGATAATATGGTCAGAATACCGTCTTCCCAATATCCCAGGCTTTGATAAGTAGCTACCAATGCCCGCGAAACATAATCCGGATCTAATATATTCTGTCCGTAAAAACGGGACTCGTAAGAGAAATGCAACAGACCGAATAAGGTCGGCATAAGATCGATTTGCGATACCAACGTATTGATTTCTCCGGGTTGTACAAATCCCGGGGCATAAATCATAGCCGGAATATGGTACTTCTCCAGGGGAATCTCTGTCTTTCCGGCACTGGAAGCACAATGGTCCGCCGTAATAACAAAAACCGTATTCTCGAACCAAGGTTGTTTTTTAGCTTCTTCAATAAACCGGCCCAAAGCATAATCGGTATATTTCACACCGCCTTTCCGGGATTTGGAATTTTCAGGAATATCGATTTTCCCGCCGGGATAGGTAAAAGGCCGGTGATTGCTGACCGTCATGATATGTGCAAAAAAAGGTTTTCCCAAAGCAGCATCCTGCCCCAACACCGACAATGCCTTCCGGTACATATCCTCATCACAAACACCCCAGATATTGGAAAAAGTAATTTCCTCCGGTGTAAAACTTTTTTTATCCACAATCTCATAGTCATTCCCCGAAAAGAAGGTTTCCATATTGTCGAAATAACTGTTTCCTCCGTAAAAATATTGTACAGAATATCCCCTTTCCTTCAACACCAACCCCGTTGAAAACAGATTTGCATTATCCGGACGCTTTATGATGCTTTGCCCGGGACTGGGCGGAATACATAAGGTCACAGCTTCCAATCCCCTCACGGTCCGGTTGCCGGCTGCGTACACTTTATTGAACACCAGACTTTCTTCCATCAACTTGTCTATATAGGGAGTAATACCGTCTGTATTACCATAACGGGATAAATAAGAAGCACTCAAACTTTCTACCGTAATCAACACCACATTTTTATGTATTTCCGGTAACGAATCCTTTATCCGGTAAGTATTACAGCGCCCGTCACTACGGTAAAACCTATTCATCATCACCACAGCCTCATCCGCAGGTAATGTCTGGTAAAATTTATGGTAATCCAGTTCGTTATTCATAAAAGCCGCGTAAAACCGGAAAATCCCATTCGACTGTAACTCATTCACATAAACATTATCCGATGTCTGAAAAACGGTATTAAAATTCAATAGTCCGATTCCGAACAATACGCTTACGCCATATACAACGGTCACTTTCAATTTGGTAAAAAAACAGGGTAACGCACCGAATACCTTCCCGGTTTTCCGTGTCAGTACCCATGTGACAAGTGCAGATACCACAAACAAGGCCGTCATTAACGGTAACATCGGATATGACTCAAAAATATTACCGATCACTTCGGTCGTATATATCAGGTAATCTACCGCTATAAAATTATAACGCACCCCGAATTCGTTCCAGAAATAATACTCGCTCACAGCGTTCAGCAAAATCGCCGTTACGTAAATAAAAACAAGTAAATAATATTCGATCTTTCTCCAGGGTTTCCGGAGTACAGGCATGAACAGCCGTAATCCGAAGCTAACGACCTTAAACCCTAAAAATCCGGCAGCGATTTTAGACGCCCCACCACCATATTCATTGAATATGGTATTGAAAAATTTCACATAACAAAACCCCAGGACCAAAGCTCCCCAGATCAAATATCCCCACGGTTTTCCGTATTTCCCTTCCGACCAGAAAATCAGATTCAGCCAGATAAAGAAACAAGCGATAATTCCGACACACAAATCGTTGGCAATCCCCAGAAAGAAGATTTCCAGCCATCCCACCAAAGGAAAAGCGACTTCCGTCTGATCATTAAACAACAATACAATCCGCAATACAAAACCGACAAGTACAGATAACCCGATTAATTTACCACATGTCGCAATAAATAAATCTTTTACACTGTTTTTTCTCATTTCACAAATCCATTAAATACGCTAAAAATTAACACAACCTTTCAATATCCTCATTATCTTTTATAAGAAGAAATCCCCCATAATAAATAAGTCAAGAGACCTATAAATTTTACAATGGCTACAAAAATAGTAATTTTCTACTCTGCATAAACGATAACTGTCAGAAATATAATCAAATATAAATATCAGGCCGGTTTTACAACACTGCGCCCCAGCCACACCGACAGAATTCCCAATGCAATACTCAACACAAAATAAGCCGTAAAATACCCCCATTGCTTGTTTTGTATCAACAAAAACATCTCATTCGAAAAAGAAGAAAACGTCGTAAAACCGCCGCAAAAACCGGTGATCAGAAAAATACTCATCTGAGCGGAAAACAAATGCATCTTTTCTGCCATACCGAAAAAAACACCGATCAGAAAGCTACCGATTATATTTACAATAAAAGTGCCCCAGGGAAAAGGAAGTGAAAAAATATGATGCACCAACTTCCCTATCAGATATCGGCAGCACGAACCGATAAAGCCACCGGTCCCTACGATTAACATTGTCTTAAACATCTTTTCTTAAATCAGTATTGCATAAATCAAGGCAAAATTACACGAAAAGAATAAGAAAGACAGGATTTTCAAAGAAAGTTATAAGCAAACACCGAATTTCAGATCGTAAATTTCAGATTACCCGGACACCCGTTCCGTTATCAATTTTTTTAATCTGAAATCTACAATCTGAAATTTAAAATCTAAAATCTAAAATCTAAAATCTAAAATTTATATAATCTATGGTCAGGCAGGTTTCACCAGGCTGCGCCCCAACCATACCAATAAAATACCCAATACGATACTCAATACCAGATAGGTTGAAAAATATCCCCAATGCTTATTTTGCAACAACAAAAACATATCGTCGGCAAAAGAAGAAAAAGTGGTAAAACCGCCGCAAAATCCGGTAATCAGAAATATATTCATATTGGTCGATATCAAATGAGCTTTCTCGGCCATTCCGAAGAAAATACCGATAACAAAGCTACCGATGATATTCACGGCAAAAGTGCCCCAGGGAAAGGGAGAAGAAAAGATGTAATGGGCCAACTTCCCCACTAAATAACGCAGGCAGGTACCGATAAAACCACCTGCTCCGGCAATAAGCATAGCTTTAAACATAGTTCTGAAATTTATAGATTAGTAATATTGTTTCTGAATGCTAAGAATCATCCGGGTTTTACGGAGTTCCCCCAGGCAGAGTTTTAAAAACCAGGGGGCCGGCGATCATTGTAACTACTCCTCCCAGAATGAGCACGCCGATGGCAACCATCAGCACCAGTTGCCCACCCCCCAAACTCAATAAAGGCGGAATAATAAAAGTAGCGATGATAGCCCCCAGCTTCCCCAAAGCCGAAGCAATCCCCTCGCCGCTGGCCCGTTCCTGAAGCGTATAAATCCGGCTGGGTAATTCGAACGTAGAAAGATGAGGACCGGCATTTAACGCCAGCTCAAACAACAAAAAACCTCCTAACGTCACGCTTACCGGAGCCTGATAAACATATCCCAAAAGCGTAATCAGCAAACCGGCTGCACAGATAAAAAAACCCCAGGCTTGGGTACGTATCAGATTTAACCGTCTTACAATCGTCAGGCCGGCAACAAACCCCAGCAGAACAAAAATGTTAATGTAAAACGTAAAACGAAGCGATTCCACCACCCGGGGAAGGGCATTCTCTCCCTCGGGAATCAAGCCCAGGGTAAGCAGCAGAACAGGTGTAAAAATTCCGATTCCATACACCCCCATACCTTCGCATCCCCAAGGAATTCCACTGAGTACTACCCGCTTGATATTACCCCGGGCAAAGATATCCCGGTGGGAAGCTTTCGGCTGTGCCGCCTGATCTTTCTTACCGGCCAGCTCCCCGATATAAACATCCTGTCCCAGAAAATGCTTGATATTTTTCTCGGCTTCCTGTACCTTACCGTGAAGAGCCAGCCATTCGGGACTTTCCACAAACCAAAAACGGGCCATAAAGGTTATTGCGGCAAACAACGTCAAAAACAGAAATAAACGGTTCCAGATATCCGGATTTGCGGAAATTTTCAAAACATACCAGGCCACCAGAATCATCAGGATATTTCCCAATCCCGAAGTAGCTTTAGAGACTCCCAGCATCGTACGGCGCCATTTTTTAGGCATAATTTCCGAAACATACGAAGGATCGAGTGCATAAGCACCACCGATGGCAAAGCCGATCGTGAACAAACAAATCGTCAGAACGGAAATCGAATGGCTGAAATAAATCCATAGAGAAGCACCGGCAATCATAACCGGACAGAGCCGGAAAAAAAATAAATACCCGTATTTATCACTAAGACGGCCGAAAAATAAAGACCCTAGCATGATCCCGATCAACCCCGACGCAAAAATAAACCCCTGCAACCAGGAAGACAATTCCGGATGATGTGTTATGGCAATCAACGGGGCGATAACACCTACCAGTATGGCCAAAGCTCCCCCGAAAAACTGTCCGGCAGAAGCGATGATTAAAATAAGGATATGCCTTCGGCGTAAGGGCATAGTATCCATATTGTATTTCGGCGTTAGACTTTCAACCATATTCATTTTTGATTTAGGATTTACGATTTATGATTTACGATTGACCGTTTTGCAAAGTATAAGCCGATTGTAAATCATAAACCGTAAACTACTTTATCCTTGCTGCAATATCTTTTTATCCAGATTCAGGTGTGGCAATAAGAACAACCAGGTAGCCACGCAGAACGGACCGGTTAACGTCGGAATTCCCAAGGGAGAAAAGAAAGTATCCATCCCCGCCTGAATAAATACGGTAGCAAAAATTCCCAATAAACTCCATATAGCTGTCCGCCAGTTGACCTGATAGAAGGTAATTCCGAGAGCTATACCGGTCAGGACAGGACTGAAGCCAAACAATCCATTGGCAATATCTCCTCCGTTACACTGATACAAGATGGCAACGGCCAAAGCCAAAGCAGAAGCAATGGCGGCCCAGATAGCGGCCCAATAATTACTGATAGCCAAACCGATCAGGAAAAGCAGACCGGTTACCCAGGAATTCACCAGAAAAACCTGACTGATTCCCCTCAGCCAATAAATAACCAGACTTCCGAATCCGGTATCGAATGCAGAAGAAAAATTCCCGGGAAGTTCCGGTGCCCCCAGACCGGAATCCGGCAAACCGTGCATAATACGGGCAGCCATCAATATAAACCAGGTGGTAAGCACAAAAGGAAAGGTAAACGAACTTACTTTATAGGGAGCCAGCAAATGATTCAATCCTACCATCACCCAGGTGGTCATAGAGGAAAAAACAACAATTGCCAGCCACATCAAGGGTACATTCCCCAGAAAAGTCGGCAAAGCACATCCTACCAATACTCCGTTGAATCCCCACAAGCCCGCGGTTCCTTTCTCCGCCGGATACTTCAAAAGATAGCCGGTAATGGTGGACATAAATACACCTACCAAAGCTCCCCAGGCCACAGCCGGATTACCGGTTGCATAAGAGCCGTAAAAAATCCCGGCCAAAAAGAACAATCCCGTCCAGGCATTATCCTGAAACATTACCTGTCCTGTCCCTCTGCACAGGATTTTCCAAAATCCAAAAGAAAACACTTTTGGCAAAGTCACTGTTTGCGTTTCCATAGTTTACAACATTTTACTTTCACTTCTCGTTTTTCACCCTGGTTCGGTTACCTCCAGGCAAACTCTTCAGGCAAAGGTTTCCCCTTAACCTGCATCCTTACCACCGAACAAAACTGCCGGATAGCGTTTTTTACCGGAGGCGTTTCCATCCCCAATACCTTAAATATCAATCCGCAACGATTCGGCAAATAACTGATGCCGACAGCTAATCTTTGCTGATTATCAATAAAAACTCTTGTCTTCTCATAAATTTCCGCAGCCTCTTTTTCCGGAGTCAATACAATGACATTCGCAAATACATCGTAATGATGCATTGTCCCGATGCCCCGAACCGGATGTTTTTGCGGCTCGGTCACCAATTTCTCGCGGAACAGGGGAGTACCGTCGGGCCGGTGAGCCCGCGTACAAACCGAAAGCAAATCATATTCGAACAATTCCCCTTCACCGTAATACTTCCGCCCACCGGTATAAATCTCCGAATAAAATAATGTCGCAGACGGATGAATTTCTATATCCGTATCCGTAACATAACGACTGTGGCGGCAGGGGATCGTTTGCTCCGGCATATATTCCAAATAGGCATTTTCTTCCAAAACAAACGTCTGCTTCAAAGCCGAAAAATTATAAATCATCTCGGCAATCTTCGTGGCTGCCCCCGTAGAAATATAAGCATAAGCATCCTTGCGGACGGTAAACCGGTTTTCGTACCGGTCTCCGTCCACATTCGGCCCTCCTGCCGACAAGATGTATACACAGGGCATTTCGGGCATTCCCTCATCAAAATACAACTCCTGCTGTACGATGAGGGGAGCGCGTCTGTCCCAATGCCTCATGATGGACTTCTTGTCCTTATCCAATTCAAACACCAGATCCAGCAAGCCGAATTTTCCCGGCGCCCCCATCCGCATGGCTTTGGTAGGGGTCAGATAAGAACTTACTTCCCGACATTTTGCATAATCGTTCATACCTTCATTTCCTCCACTTCTTTTTTCGAAACACGGTCGAAAAGTGCCATATCCCGGATCAGCGCAACCAGTTCCTTAATCCCCTCACCGGTCATACAATTGGTAAAAACAAACGGTTTGCCCGGCCGCATCAGCTCCGAATCCCTGCGCATCACTTCCAGGTCAGCGTGTACATAAGGAGCAAGGTCCGTTTTATTGATCACCAGAATATCCGAATAAGAAATACCGGGGCCGTCCTTACGCGGAATCTTATCGCCGGCAGCAACATCGATGACATAAATAAAAAAGTCTACCAATGCCGGACTAAATGTCAATGTCAGGTTATCCCCGCCCGACTCGATCAATACGACGTCGCTATCCGGAAACTTAGCTTCCATTTCTTCTACGGCAGCAATATTCATCGAGGGATCTTCCCGGACAGCCGTATGCGGACAAGCCCCTGTCTCAACGCCGATAATGCGCTCTTCGGCCAGATATCCTTTCAGCATTTTCCGGACGTGTTTAGCGTCCTCTGTGGTAACTATATCGTTGGTAATAATTAAAACCTGCAATCCTAATTTCAAAAAATAAGGGGTAATGGCTTCTATCAGGGCTGTTTTACCGGATCCTACCGGGCCACCGACACCAATTCTGCATGTATTGCTCATAAATTCAGTTTTTAAGATTTTAAGTAAGCTAAAAATTATAATGACACATTTAAAAACTTTAATCACCTCTGTTCAAGACAGAATAAAGCCATTAAACAAGTCAACAGACTCAGTTCATAAACATTCTCATCTTTCCTTTCTCATGTAACGAAGCGACGATATCCATTTCAGGAGCAAAAGCCTGCATATCTTCGAAATTCAGTTCCTTCACGATCCTGAAATCGGCGGCAGCCTCCGTACAAAGCCGGTAAAGAATGCTTTGTGTTTCATAATGAGATACTTTTACACAACGCAAAGCTGCATTAAGTATCATATTGATGGCTCCGTATTCGATGGCCACAAACAAATCCGCTTCGGTTAAACCGTTTTGCTGGAAATAAATGGCCTGAGCCACCGGATAAGTGCCCGGCGTCTTTTCCTCGCGGATATCTTCCAACCAATCGCTCATCAACCGGTTACCGGCAATCTGCGTACAGATTTCCGCCATTTTTTTCCCCATACGGGTAAGCATCAGGCGTGCCTCCGCATTCATCTTGCATAAAATAATCTGGCGGTCGGCTTCCCGTATCATCTCGTAATTGCCGCTGGCCGCCGCCCGGTAAGCAATCAGAGCAGCAATGGCATCGCTGTAAATTGTCTGCCGGAGAGCCGTACGGGTATATTCTTCCAGACTCGGTGCGTCATATACAATTCCTTCAAATGCCGCAGTCTCCAATCCGTTTGAAAACGAAAATGTACCGACCGGGAAAGCAGAATCCGAAAATTCCAGAAGACGCATCAATCGGGTGATCTCATCTGTCATAACGTAATATTTTCAAGGTAAGATTTCAGTAGTTTGAGTGTATGATTTAATTTTTGTGCATATACCGGGAAGCATCTTGTTCCGGATGTACATGCCCGTGATCGTGCCCGTGGTCATGGCTATGCTCATGATCATGGGTAATCCCGTGGTCATGGACGTGCTCGTGGTGATGGGTAATATCCTGTGAACTCCCGCCGAAAAGCTTCCGGATTTCGTGCGGTGCCAGAAAAGGAATCACTTCCAGGCCGGATTGAAATTCATAGGTAATATCTTCAAAATGGTGAGTATCCATCACACTGGTCATTACTTTTTTATCTACCGTCAACGGTATATATAAAGTCGTCCCCTTCACTATTGCCGGCCAATGCTGATTCCCGATGGCATGTCCCAATTCGACGCAGAAACGTATGATCTCTTCCGGATTTTTTCGTACAATTTGTTGCAAATCAACGACCATCACCGGTTTCAATTCGATACGGATCACAACCGCTTTGTTTTGTGCGGCGTCATATTCGAGGATATCACCGTTTTCTATCTGACTGTGACGTTTCAACGCCACGGCATAGTCCGTTCCATCCGTACCTTTGGCGATAAAGCGGCTCTTTTGAGCAGTCCACTGATCCAGATTCAGATACTCGATTTTAGCGTTTTTTAATTTCTCTACCCAGGTAGAGTCGGTTGTCATATTTCCAATGACCTCAGAAAATATTTTCATAAAAGGTATTTTAAAGAAGAAGGGGCCCAAAAACCGGAAAAGTCAGTCTATAAAGTCCCAAAGCCGGGTTCCGATACTCCCGAAAGAGCATTGCCTGACTTGAAGGACCTTATAGACCTGTTCAGAAGATTTCCGTTTGAACCGGGCGCAACTTCATCAATGGATAAATAAATTAACTAAACCAGTAAAGTTGCCCCAGAGAGAATTTCTGTGCCGGTTTGACGTAAGCTTGCTGTCCGTCAATGAACACTTCAAAAGTCTCGGGATTAACGTCGATCTTCGGCATATTTCCATTATACACCATATGTGGTTTGCCGATCTGACGACAACCGTGTACCGGATAAACGATGCGTTGTAAACCGTATTTTTCTTTGATACCTGCATCGTGAGCGACACGGGACACGAAAGAAATACAGCTCTTCGGCATGGCTGATCCGAAACTACCGTACATCGGGCGATAATAAACCGGCTGCGGCGTCGGTAAAGAGGCATTCGGGTCTCCCATATTAGCCCAGTTGATCATTCCCCCTTTAATCACTAATTTCGGTTTGGTTCCGAAGAAAGCCGGTTCCCATAAAACGAGATCGGCCATCTTACCTTTCTCGATAGAACCCAATACTTCAGAAAATCCGTAAGTAATGGCAGGATTGATCGTCAATTTGGCCAGATAACGCAATACACGGAAATTATCATTTTCAGCAGAATCTTCCGCCAATTTACCTCTCACCTGTTTCATATAGCTGGCCATCTGGAAGGCACGCATAAAGTTTTCACCCACACGCCCCATCGCCTGAGAGTCAGAAGAAACCATAGAGATCACCCCCAAATCGTGTAATATGTTCTCTGCAGCCTGAGTTTCCGGACGAACACGGCTCTCGGCAAAAGCTACGTCAGAAGGGATTTTCGGATTCAGATTGTGACATACCATAATCATGTCGAACAACTCGGCCTGCGAATTGATACCGAACGGCAAAGTCGGGTTGGTAGAGGAAGGCAGCACATTGGCCAATGAAGCCACCTTCAACAAGTCGGGGGCATGTCCGCCACCGGCACCCTCCGTATGATAAGTATGAATGGTACGTCCATCGATGGCGGCAATCGTATCTTCCACATAACCGCCTTCATTCAGGGTATCCGTATGAATGGCCACCTGTACGTCGAATTCATCGGCTACGCCCATGGTTGCCCGGATAGCAGCAGGGGTACTTCCCCAGTCCTCATGGATCTTGAAACCACAGGCACCGGCCATCATCTGTTCCACCAAAGGCTTACGGACAGAGCAGTTTCCTTTCCCCAAAAAACCGTAATTTACAGGTAATCCGTCAATCGCCTGCAACATCCGTTTCATATTCCAGGTACCGGAAGTAATCGTCGTACCGTTCGTACCGTCAGTCGGACCGACACCACCGCCCACCAGGGTCGTCACCCCGTTACTCAAACAATGGTAGGCCTGTTGGGGTGCAATCATATGCACATGCCCGTCGATAGCCGCCGCCGTCAAAATCAGGTGTTCGCCCGAAATGGCATCGGTAGCGGCGCCCGTCACCAATTCAGGAGTCACACCTTTCATGGTATTCGGATTACCGGCTTTTCCGACACCGGCAATTTTCCCGTCTTTAATTCCGACATCGGCTTTAATAACTCCCAGTATCGGGTCGATAATCGTCACATTGGTAATCACCAGATCGAGTGTACCTCCTTCGGCTGTCGTCGTATTTGCCAATCCCATCCCGTCACGCAGCGTCTTACCGCCTCCGTAAACTATCTCATCCCCGTATACACACAGGTCTTTTGTAATCTCTACATACAGATCGGTATCTCCCAAACGGATTTTATCACCTACAGTAGGGCCGTAAAGGTCGTTATATTGTTGTCTTGATATTGTTGCCATAATTATTTCTTTTTTTGATTCTTTTTCTGAAGATCAGCTTCAGCGGCTGCTTCATCTATGATTTTAAAACCCAAATTTTTTGCATTCTCGATCGCCAGTATCCGTTTCGGGAAATAGGTCGGTGCATCTTCATCACCTGTAAAGCCCTGTACCAAACCGTTGAATCCCATCACATACTGCTTTCCGGAATAAGCAACAACTTCTACCTCTTTCTCTTCGCCCGGCTCAAACCGGACAGCCGTCGTTGCCGGTATGTTCAAATGACATCCGAATGCTTTCCCCCGGTCGAACTCCAGATAACGGTTTACTTCAAAAAAATGGAAATGCGAGCCTACCTGGATCGGACGATCACCGGTATTATGAACGACCAGTTTCGCAGTATACCGCCCTTCATTATACGTGATGGGGTCTGCACTCAATATTTCTCCTCCGACGCCTACATGCTGCTTCGGAGTAAAACCCGGTGTAATCGGTGCCTGTTTCGGAGCACCCGCTTTACTCATATCTGCCATAATCTTTGTTATTTAATAGGTTGATGAATACTTACCAAACGGCTGCCGTCGGTAAAAACTGCTTCGACCTGAATCAGAGAGATCATGTCAGCCACTCCCTCCATCACATCGTCTTTTGTCAATACTTTCGTGGAATCGGTCATAACCTGTTCCAATGTTTTTCCTTCACGGGCACCTTCTAAGGCCGCAGAACTGATGTAAGCGACAGCTTCGGGATAATTCAGCTTCAACCCTTTTTCTTTGCGCCGTGCAGCGATTGCTCCTAACGATAACAGCATTAGCTTGTCAATCTCCTTTGGTGTTAAATGCATAGTTTTCGGTTTTAATAGTTAAAAAATAATTTTTCCAGCAACGAAAGGAATTTATTTCCCTCCGACTTTAACACGAGAACTACGCTGAAAAACGAAAGTTGTTACAAATCCGGCCGGATTATTAACTTATTTATACTACGTTAACCTAAGAATTATCAGGGAAAACATCCGCTACTCCGATTCATAAAATACCTACCGATAGAAAACCGCTTGCAAATAGTAAAACATTGAGAAAATACATTCAATTAAATATCCGGAATCATTCTCCGGATTTATGACCGTTTCATCCGAAATCCCCTGTAATTTGAAACAAACGGATAGGCAATCCGTTACAAGCAAAATAAACGAAACGAAAAGCAAATGGACAAAAAAACACAACAGCATATCCGGTATCTGTTGAAAACACCGGGTATCTACCTATCGGAACACGGGACTTTCCTGTCTGGCAACATTGCCAGGGGAGGCGTGATAGAAACTATCAGCAGGAAAGCCATCTCGCCTCTCGCATCGCAGATCACCCTGCACGACAAGCGCTGTATATTTTTCCCTTGTTATCCTACTCTCGCCATCCCCCGGAACAACGCATTCCTTTATCAAAGCGATCCGACAAAGACTCCGTTTCTATTTTCGTACCGGCCCAAACCTACCGGTAAATCCCCTTTTACCTCCCCGGGAAATCTCCCGAGGCCGGTACAGATAATTCCCTGGAGCCGATTCGACCGTTCCTTTTGAAGTAAATAAATAACATTGCCGGAAGCCCGAAATGTAATGTCGATATACATTGTAAATTTCAGATTGTAAATTTTAAATTATCTGGCAACCTGATTTGTCGTCAGATTCTTTTCATCTAAAATCGTCAATCTAAAATCTGCAATTAAAACGTTCGCCTCCCGACACAATCCAAATATGCAATGAAATATACAGCCATTATTATATGGCTGACGTTATGGGTTTGCCATAATGCCAGCTACGGACAGGAGCAGAAAGCAGACACAGCCCTGATATTACAGGAAGCAGTCGTTACCGGAAACCGTACTCTGGTGAACCGGAACAACGTCCCGATGAACATCACCGTCGTCGGACGTAATGAAATTGAAAACAGCAGCGAATCGGCCCTTTTACCGGTACTTTCCGAACGGGTGCCCGGTCTGTTCGTTTCCGAACGGGGTATCACCGGATTCGGTGTAGCCAGCGGAGCAGCCGGAGGTATCTCGATCCGCGGCATAGGCGGATCTCCCAACACCCAAATGCTGGTACTCATCGACGGCCATCCTCAATTTATGGGATTAATGGGACATCCCCTCCCCGACGCCTATGTCGCCTCCGATGTCGAGCGTGTGGAGGTTGTTAGAGGTCCCGCCTCTATTCTTTACGGTACCAATGCGATGGGAGGCGTTATCAATATCATCACGCGCAAACAAAACCGGGAAGGTTTTTCACTGAATGCCCGGGCCATGGGAGGAAGTTACAACACCCAGAAATACATGGCCAATATCGGAGGCCGTAAAGGTCGTGTAGATGCCTATGCCTCCGTCAACCACGACCGGACAGACGGCGATCGGGAAAACTCGAAATTCCATATTACCAATGGATTTGCCAACGCAGGATTACGCCTCTCCGAACACTTCCGGTTTCGCGCCGATATCAGCGTCGCCGGCTATGTAGCGGAAAATCCGGGCATGATCACGAAACCCATGTTCGACAACACAGTAGATGTCCTCCGGGGAATGACTTCGGCATCCCTTGAGAATGAATTCCGGCACCTGAACGGAGCCCTGGCTTTTTTCTACAATTGGGGTGATCACAATATCAACGACGGATACACCACCGGCGGCAAACCGCTGGACTACCGCTACCGCTCACGCGACAACGCCTATGGACTACTCTTCTACCAAATCGTAAGACCCTGGCAAGGGAATATGGTTACACTCGGTTTCGATTATAAATCATATGGCGGTAAAGCCTGGAACCGCTTTCTGAATCACGCCCCCGATAAAATCATGGTCGATACCTCCTCCTACGATCTGGGCGGATATGCCATCATGCAACAAAATCTTTTCAAGGATCGGCTGACGTTAAATGCCGGAGGCCGCCTAGAGCACAATAAATCTTACGGCAACAAATGGATTCCGCAAATCGGATTAGCTATACGTCCTACCGAAAATTTCGTCATCAAATCCAGTTTTTCCAAAGGATTCCGCAACCCGACCATCCGCGAAATGTTTATGTGGGCACCTGCCAATCCCAACCTGAAACCGGAAGAGATGACCAATTATGAAGTAGTACTGGAACATTATCTTTTCAAACGCAGCCTTTACCTGGAAGTTTCCGGCTTTATCGCCGACGGGAAGAACCTGATTCAAACCCAAATCATCAACAACAAACCCATGAATGTCAATACAGGCAGCTTCAAAAACAAAGGGATTGAAGTAGCAATGCAAGCCGACCTTTCCGGTAAATTCAGCCTTAGCGGAAACTATTCATGGCTTTATATGAAAATCCCGGTATTGAATGCTCCTGAACGCCAGCTTTACGTCAATGCCAACTTCCATACCCCCAAGTGGCAGGTTAACATCGGCTATCAATACATCAACGGCTTATATCTGGTCACCGGGAAAAATGCCAGACAGGAAGACTATGGCCTGCTGAATGCCAAGGTATCCTACAAACTGTTCCCGGCAATGACGATCTTTGCCAAAGGGGAAAACCTCACCCGGGAAAAATACCAGATATTGGACGGCTATCCTATGCCCGGAGCCATCTTCTTCGGAGGTTTGCATTTATCCATTAACCGTTAAAATCCGAATCATGAGACATAAGCTATTTTTATTGGGAATCATCTTATCACTCACGCTTACCGCATTCGCCCATTCCGGGAAACCCCGTATGTACGCAATTGTCGATACCGACTGTGCTGCCGATGATTTACGTACCCTCTGCATGCTGCTGGGTGACCACGACATCGAAATACTGGCGATCACCACCTCGGAAGGTGCCCTTACACCGCAACAGGGATACCGGAAAGTAAAAGCCCTCCTGAATGATTTTTACCATCAGGGAATTCCGGTCGCCCCAGGCAGGGAAGTACATGCCCCTGCTCCCGAATGGCGGCATATTGCCCGGGCAATTCCGTGGGGAGACAGTGTGCCCGCCGATATGCCCGAACTGACAGCCGAAGAATTGCTGATAAGAACCATCGGGAACGAAAAGAAACCGGTAACCCTGATATGCCTGGGGGCACTGACGAATATCAGTGACGCCCTGACAACCGATCCCCGTCTGAAAGAAAAAATCGAACGCCTGGTTTGGTATAACAGCGGCGCCAGTCCCATAAGCGGAATAAATTATGAAACGGACCCGGAAGCTGCCCGGAAAGTCATGGACAGCGGGATCAACATGCTGCTCGTCTCCTCTGCCGATCAGGCATCGGCGCCGGTAGACAGGCAATTCCTCACCGAGCTGGGTTATCTCCAAAATTCCCGGTATGCTCAGAAAGTCGCCGAAACACACGCCATTCCTCCGCTCCGGGAATTAATACGGGACGAACACCTCCGCATCTGGGACGAACTGACCGTACTGGCACTCAATTCACCGCAACTTTTCAACAAAGACAGCCTTTCTCCCGCAATCGAATGGTACAGCATAGACGTTCCCCGGAAAATACGCCCCATCGAACAGCAAATACTGGCTGTTTATCAGGGACCGGAAAACACCGAAGGAAAAGTATTCTACCATTTCCCACTCGATGAAGGTTATTATATCCGCGACATTATGCCGATTATCGGACGGGCCGTTCAACGTTACGGATTAAGTGAATTCCGGGCTGCCGTTCTGACCAACGAATTACACGGACATCTCGGTATATTCGCCACCGTCGGCGTGAAAATGGGAATTCGGGCCCGGGAATATTTCGATATCGGCGTCGACGACATGCACGTCACCACTTATGCCGGTAACCGGCCCCCGGTAAGTTGCCTCAATGACGGCCTGCAAGTCAGTACCGGAGGCACTCTCGGACACGGACTGATTACAGTTGCCGAAGTAAAAGCCGGCGACACACGACCGGAGGCCACCTTTACATTCAAGAATAAAAAAGTCACCCTCCGGCTGAAACCCGAATACGAACGCCGTGTACGGGAAGACCTGAAAAAAGGGGTCGAAACCTACGGAGCGGATACAGAAGCCAATTGGCAATATGTCCGTGCTCTGGCCATACAATACTGGCTCGACTGGGACCGCCACGAGATTTTCGATATCCTTTGAAACACCTTCAATAAAGTCACGCTTGCGCTTTTACCGCTTCTGAATAGCAAATTCAAGCGTTATCGGAATTTATTTATTGTTCATAAAACCGAGTGAAATGCAACTAAAATACAGCCTTATAACAACTCTATCTGCCCTGCTTTTATCAGGACTCTATCTTGGGGCATACGCCCGCACCGAAACGGTCGATACAACCCTGGTCCTGCATGAAGTCGTCGTAACGGGTTCCCGCACAGAACGTCCGGTGACCCAAAGTCCGGGAAGTATCAGTATCGTCAGCCCTGTGCTTCTCCGGAATACGCCGGCACAAAGTGTCGACGACATCCTGACGATGATCTCCGGTGTCAATACCACCCGTTCGGACGGTATCAGTAATATGCACACCAATGTCAGTATCCGCGGACTTGCCGGAGACGAGCAAGGACGTACCTTAGTACTTTTCGACGGCATTCCGATCAATACGTCCGATGAAGGAGGCGTCAACTGGAACAGTCTCCACATGGACAACATCCAGCGGATCGAAGTATTCAAAGGTCCCGGCTCCTCGCTCTACGGCAATAACGCTATGGGAGGAGTCATCAACATCATCAGCAAAAAACCGTTCTCCCCGTTCTCTGTCAATGCCTCCGGGAGTTACGGCTCCCTGAACACCTGGAAAACCAATCTGGGTATTTCAAGCCGGGTCAATGACAAGTTTTCCGTTTTCCTTTCCGGCTATTACAACAAAAGCGACGGTTTTAACAATGTCCCCGACAGCCTGCGGACCAACCCGGACTACAGCGTAGCCCGCTTTGTAAAAGAAGGCGGCTTATACACCAAAATCTTATACAGTCCAACCGCACTCTTCAACATCGATCTGGCCTATGACCTTTACAAAGACAAACGGGGAGAAGGTGAAAAAATCCAAGCTCCGGACGGGGAATACCGTCACTTCAACCACCACAGGGTACAAGGCCGCTTCTACGGTGAAAAAGGTAAATTTTCCTACAACGCAGCTCTTTACTTTCAACGCCAGGACTATTTCAAACTCGACGAACGGATGAAAAACTCGGATTACCAGCGATTCGATGTCAAATCCCACCGTGACGACTGGGGTGCCATCATGCACCTCAGACTGTCCGGTAAATTCAACGACCTGGTCATAGGCAGCGAATTCAAAAACGGCAGCATCGACGGCGGTGACCATTATGTTACCTCTCCCGATAAGGTACTCAACCGGGGTACAATCCGTATCATCTCCGTATTTGCACAAGACGAACTGAGTCTTCTGAACAAGAAAATCTGGTTACAAATGGCTTTACGCTACGACAATGCTTATTTTCACAAAGGCTGGTTCGAGGCCATCGGCGAAAATGTCTCCGACTTTAACACCTACAACGGGAAATTGAAAAACAACCGTTGGGAACATTTCTCCCCCCGGATAGCCTTACGCTATAACCCAACCGAAACCATATCCGCTTACATTTCTTATTCCCAGGGATTCCGGGCTTCTATTTTGGACGATCTCTGCCGTTCGGGATGGATGTGGGTCGGCCCTAAAATTGCCAACCCCGACCTCGGACCCGAACAGATCGATAATTACGAAATCGGCGGAACCTTCCGGCTCACCGGCACCCTGTCCTTCTCCCCTTCATTTTATTACGCCAAAGGAAAAGATTTCCTGTATTATGTCGCCACCGGAGAAAAAATGTGGGGCAAACGGGACATTTTCCAACGCCGGAATATCTCCAAAGTGGATGTCAAGGGAATAGAAGCCGACTTAAACTACACTCCTGTCAACAACCTGAAAATCAACCTCAATTATTCATACAACGACGCTAAAATCAAAGATTTCAAAGAGCAGCCCGAATTAAACGACAAACTGTTGACATATGCCCCTAAACACCAGGTCAAAGGCTATATTCTCTGGACGGGCGGTATTGTCGATGCCATGTTTCGCGGACGCTATAAATCCAAACAATATACCTCCGAAGACAACTCCACTGCCATTAAGGGATTTGCGATATGGGATGCCCAGCTATCCAAATGGCTTTTCCGCCACCGTCTGTACGTCAGCGGGGAGATCATCAATATATTCAACAACCGGCACATGAACACCAAAGAGTATATGTCTGCCGGCAGACTGATGAATATCAAGCTGGCTGTCAATATAAACCGGTAAATGCAATAACCGGAAATCCGGAAATCTGAAAATAACCTCCCAGCACCGATAACCGGTTTATATTCACATTTCCGGATTTTCATTCAAACCGATACAATGAAAATATACTGTTACATTCTTTGCGTACTGCTTTGCGGTTCCTGCGGTACACGGCCCGATAAACACCCAAATACCGGCCGGGTCATTACCGATGCACTGCAAAGGGAAGTTGTCCTGCCCGATTCCATTCAAAGAATCGTCTGTATCCGGGCTTCGGCGATCCGTCTGGTCACCTATGCCGGAGGAGCCCCTTTTATCTGTGGAGTTGAAGAGCAGGAAACCCGGGACAACTGCTTCACCCACCTGTTCGCCCACCCGGAATTGAGACAAAAACCGATCATCGGCCCATCTATGGGAGGCGATCCGGAACTGATTATGGCTGCCCGGCCGGATGTAATCTTTATGTCGACCACAACGGCCGGAGATGCCGATGCCTTACAGCAACGTACCGGAATACCTGTATTTACGATAGAGTACGGAGACATCGGCCGCAACCGGCAAACATTTTACAACTCTTTGCGCTCCATAGGCGAAGTGTTGGGCACCACCCGGCAAGTAGACAGCCTGATCCGCTATACCGATCGTCAGATTGCCGAACTGGGGCAACGGGCACAATCTTCCGGCAAATCCCCCCGTATTTATGTCGGAGGCATTTCCTACAAAGGACAAAAAGGCATTACGTCCACCGATCCTTACTATGCCGCATTCGATTTTTTAAAAACCGATAATGTAGCCTCCGTAATCGACTCAGCCTACATATCTCCCATCACAGGAACGTATATCGACTGGGAACAACTGGCAGACTGGAATCCGCAGGTAATTTTCGTCGATACCGACGGCTGGCCGCTCGTGCAGGAAGACTTTAAAACACGTAAAAGCCTGAACCGGTTGTTAACGGCTTACCGGGACCGGCAAATCTATACCCTGTGGCCGTACAACAACAACCACACCAACTTCGAGGTAATGCTCATCAATGCCTGGAATGCCGGTAAAGTGCTTTTTCCGGAACAATTTACCGATATTGACGTAACAGACAAAGCAAACGAAATTCTGACCATGTTCGTCGGTAGCCCCGTAGCAGACAGCCTTGTCCGGAATTGGGGCGACTACCGAAACGTATTCGGCACAGAAAAGAACACGTTGAATGATATGACAGATCTTTGATCCGCCGAATCGGAAAGAACTGTGGGTTCTTCAATCGGAAATCAAAATAAAACCTGTATTTACCAGAGCCTATGGACAATGAAATTTTAATACAATACAAAAAATACCGGATCCGCAACGCACGCTTTATCGTTATCCTGCTGGTGCTGCTGGCCGCCATCGCCCTGCTGGCCCTGATCGCCGGCTCTCACCAGATCGGCTGGTCCGATTTATGGGCCTTGGTAAGAGGCGAAGGTATCGAAATGAACCGGCAGATCATTCTCAACATCCGCCTCCCCAGAATCCTGGCGACAATTGTCACCGGCATCATCCTGTCCATATCCGGAGCAATCATGCAGATTCTGTTACGCAACCCCCTGGCCTCTCCTTACACCCTGGGAATATCCAATGCCGCCGCTTTCGGAGCCTCCTTCGGAATTGTTTTTCTGGGGGCCGGAACGGGCATCGCCCGTTCATCCGACCTCTTTATGATCACCAATCCCTACATTGTCACAATCTCCGCTTTTCTGGGAAGCCTGCTGGGATTGGCCATAATCCTGCTCATCATCAAAATCAGACAAGCCTCCGTCGAAACGATCATCCTTTCGGGAGTCATCATCAATTCGCTTTTCGGCGCCGGTATTGCCGTCATGCAATATGTTGCCAACAACGTTCAACTGGCCTCCATCGTCTTCTGGAACTTCGGCGACCTGGGGCGCAGCGATTGGAGCAAACTGGTTTTCCTGATCATCGTCCTGCTACCCGCCCTGATTTATTTCTATTACAAGCGATGGGACTATAAAGTACTGGGCTCCGGCGACGATTATGCCCAAAGCATGGGCGTCCGTCCGCAACGCATTCGCGTCGTCGGTCTGGTCGTTACCTCGCTGATTACAGCCGTTGCCGTCTCTTTTTTCGGCGTTATCGCTTTTGTCGGACTTGTGGTTCCACACATCGTCCGCAAATTTATCGGTGACAACGAAGAATTTCTGATCACCGGATCGGCCGTATTCGGCGGTATGTTCCTGCTCCTTTGCGACACGGTAGCCCGGACGGTCATCTCCCCCATTATTCTTCCCGTAGGCATATTGACCTCATTCCTGGGAGTACCTTTATTCCTGTTCCTTTTAACCCGAAAAAAAGTATGATGCACCTTAAAGTCGACGACATATCGTTCAGCTACACCGGCTTCAAAGCCCTGAAACACATCTCCTTCGAAGTCCAATCGGGAGATATGCTGGCCATTATCGGACAAAACGGTTCCGGCAAAAGCACCCTGCTGAAATGCCTCAACCGCATACTGAAAATCAATGAGGGCCTGATTTCCATCGGACATATTCCGCTGAAAGAGTATTCTCCGAAAAGATTATCGCGCACCGTCGCCTACATCCCGCAATCTGAAGAAATTGTCGGCGGCATCAGCGTATTCGATACCGTATTACTCGGACGCAAACCCTACATCCACAGCAAACCGACAACGGCCGATATGGAACTGGTAGCCGGCTTGCTTGCCCGACTTGAACTGGAGGCAGTTGCCATGCGCCACCTCAACACCCTCAGCGGCGGTCAGCAGCAACGCGTTTACATCGCCCGCGCCCTGGCACAACAACCGTCCATATTATTGCTGGACGAACCCATTGCCAACCTGGACATCAACCACCAGATGAAAGTAATGAAACTCTTACAACAACTGGCAGGGGAAGGCATGACGATTATCATCACCATACACGATATCAATATGGCCGCCCGCTTCTGTAACAAAGCCCTGATGCTGAAACAAGGCAACGTATTTGCATCGGGACTCCAATCCGTCTACACCCCCGAAAACATCGAAAACCTATACGACATTCAGGTAGATGTATTACACCACAAAAACTGTATCTGTATCATCCCTCAATAACCGTAATCATTATGAACCCATTACATTTTATCACTAACCTTTTACCCTGTTTTACTATGATCGTATTAGAACCCATCGGTTTCGTACACAACGCATGTACCACCAGCCAGACTCCTGAAGTCATCAAACAAGAAGTATCGGAAATAGAAATTCTCCCGGAATATGCGGAAGGTTTACAGGACATCGAGCAGGCCGAATATATCGACCTGGTCTTCACTTTCCACCATGAAAAACGGACCGAGCTCACCACCAGAATACGGACCGGTGAAACCAAAGGCATCTTTGCCTCCCGTTCCCCCAGACGTCCCAACCACATAGGCATCACCACGGTCAAACTGGTTCAGCGGGAAGGCAATAAACTGTACGTTAAAGGCGCCGACGCATTAGACGGTTCCCCGGTCATAGATATAAAATATTGCGACACCTCCGTCTTCGATCAGCAAAGTATACACCAAACCATCCAGGCCGATTCCCCCCGGATCGATATTGTCCGTAACATTCTGGCAAACAACACCAAAGAACTTCTGCTAAAAGCAGCACAACTACACGGCCACATCTGTCCGGGTCTGGCCCTGGGCGTGCTGGGGGCAACCCGGGTTATGCAATGCCTGTACAACAATCAGGAAGATCCCGGAGATTATACCCTTACCGCAGAAATGCAAAATTGCCCGGTCGACGGTGTTCTGTTCGTCACCGGCTGCACCCCGGGCACCCGTCGCTACCTGCAAGGCCCACCCGAAAATATGTGTTTTTACCTCAAAAATAAAGCCGGCAAAGGCTGGAAAGTCAGCTTCAAACCGAACAACCGGGAATACATGAGCGAGCACCTCCCCGCCAACCTATCCCCCATTGAAAAAGGCTTCGCCACCCTACAACTATCCCCGGACGAATTATTCACCATCGAAGAACTGGATTAAAACCGGCAACGGCCTTTCTCTTGCCTATACGGTCGGTAAAAGCAGAGCGAAGCAAAGGGATACAAAATTGTAGATTTACGATTGCAGATTTTAAATGAAATGAATTCGACAACAAATCAGGTTGCCCAATAATTTAAAATCTGCAATTGTAAAAGTATAATTAAAATCCATTCCCGCCGATAAACGAAAACTATTGTCCCAAAGATAGGTATTCCGGAAATGTGACACGAAATAAGCCGCGTCCAGATGAATACGCATAAAACGGATCCCGGTTTCGAAAGTAGTGTATTTACGCTGCAATCCCGCCTTCCTTTCATTAAATAGCCCACACGTCCATACACCATCTCCTGGAAACCGTATTCAAATCCGACTTTCCCAAAAATACGGTTGATTTCTCTGTCTGAAAACGAAGCGCCAATATTTCCGGGCAATGAATGATCACGATCCTCTTCTTTCAAAGAAACCAGATATTTTCCGCCTTCCAATCCCACAGATAACTGGTAACATCTCCGAAAAACACCGGTCAAACTGATACCTATCTTCAACTCTGAAGGTAAAAAAGCTTGTCGTCAGTACCGTAATTTATTTTATTGCCGACATTGGTCGCTTTTCGGTAACAATAACCTTTCCTATTGTATCCATAGTTTAATTAGAATAAATTCAAAAAGTAATAATTGCTTTTGAAGCGACTTTTGCAATAGCACTCAGTCATATAGACCGGATAAAGATGATCCACCCATCTTGTATCCGTCCCGTAACATACGGGATTACGCTCATTGATAAGATTAGCTGTCACTGGTAAACAAAGAACAGGGTATGATTCTTCATGAACATGCTAAAAACTCTTAAATGTATTGTTTACATTCATTTCTCAGCCACAGCATGCCACAGATATTTGTCCACTCACGATAGGAAATACTTTCTTGTCATACTGAATGTCGTCAACTTTATACACTCTACGAGAACCATCCAAGAAGAATTTGAATAGTGGCGCACCTTGTGTTTCTTCTGCAATATATTTCAACAATTTGCCATATTATCTAATTTGCGAAGTTATGTGTGACTCTTTTATCCAATCATTCAAATCATTAAGATCGTTTACCAACTCTTCAAATGAAACAGAATCACCATATATCATGTGCAGACGCATATTCTCATAGTCGGCTCTCCACTGCTCTAAAACAGAAGCCGGAGGAACGATGTTGAGCGTAGCCGGATAAAGCGTATCATAGTCGAAACCACGTAAGCCGATGAATGCGCGGCGATGCGCTACTACCTGACGGTAAAGTTCTACATCGTTTATGGCACGCCCGGCTATTGGGGTTTTCAACATCTGCCCGATGTCGTACATATGTCGCGACATACGTTCCACACGAATTAATTCCTCTGGCCTGGCAAACTCCTCATGCAGCAGGAATACCTTTTCAAGAAAGGTGCGTTCAGGAAGAACGGCACGTACCATGAACTCAGGTTCTGCAAAAGGCGCCTTCGGATACACCTGGTCTATCATTGAATCAAGAGCCACCTCGCTTACAGGTTCACTCATAGACCTGCCACTTACTTCCACTTTCACTTTAGGCAGGATATACTGACCATCCTTTCCATCTATGGAAAAGGATAAAACTGAGTCATAGTTAATGCCTATAACCTCGGGGTCAGTTGTGGTAACAGGGGTTGTATCAACATTTACCTTGAACTTTTCTTTTGAGATGCCACTCTTGTACAATTGTCCCGCCAAATCGTGTTGCATGGTCTCTCTTACAAAGGTACAGGCAGCACGGCGCAATTTGTTGCTGATTTGTGTTTTCGACAATACTCCACCGAAACCAAGATACTCCCGGTCAATGGCAATGTCTATATCTTCCGAGAAGCGATCTATCAAATGCCAGCACTTGCTCAACGATGTACCTCCCTTGAAAGACAGATGACCGGCATACGGCAAACTAAACATGGCACGGAGGACAGCCGTTACCCACCAATCCTTTTCTATGACCTCACGTTGCCGTATGTTCAATTCTGCGGAAACACGATCAAGTATATCCACGCGGTCTTCTTTTGACAAGTCTACAAATTTCACCGCTGCAATATCATTTTTACCCATGTTGGAGCAAGTATTATATCATGTTTGAAGTCTTGTTCCGAAACATGTTCTGTTATCATACTCTTGATTTTTCCCTTTTGTGTTTCCGTTATTGACTTCTCGCCAATCTCCCGCATAGCAAGTACGGCCAGTTGCATCAGTTTGGAGTGATAGGCAAAATTACCCAAATCATTACTATGGCGAAATGTAATGCTCTTCCCCTCGCCAAACTTAATCTGCCGTGCAGAACCATCTGTTATGTAAACAATGTTGGCCGGTACTTGTGTGGATAGCCCCAGCCTGTTAAGCGCATACGCTCCTGTCGGAATGATACGCGCACTGTCTCTTTGCGCAATTTTTAGGGCAATGTCATCCAGTGACGGTTCACGCAATGTCCCATCCCACTTGTCATATAGCGGAACATAATAAATGCCTTTTGCAAAGCGGTACAATTTTCCATTTCGGCATAAGCGGCTTAACCCCGAACGAACTGCATCGGGAGTGCCACACATCATGAAATCATCTGGAATGAAAATTGTTCCATCCTTAGCTTGTTCCACAATATCATACATTGCCTTGTAAGAGCTGTTTGCACCCATAGTTTTATGTTTTGCCACAAAATTACTCTTTTTTTGTGGCAAATCGTAGCTCTTATGGGATTTATTTGTTTCTTACGCTGATTTTATGATGTCTTATACTCTATCTGCTGATTCTATTATAGGCAACATAAAGTAATATACAAGGAGGTCGTTTCAACCGCCCCCTTTTGTGGATATGAGGTATATTCCGATTTAAAGACGAGGTTATTTTAATCGTATGGGAACATAACTCTTCGAACAAAAACTTTTTATTCTCTCATTTTTACAACAACAAAGATTTAAAATGCTAAATCTCCACTTTTCAGACCACTATCATCAAATCACAAGGACTTTTCTATCACATCATCCACAAACAACTGATAATCAATTATTCATATATACATTCTCTATCTTTTTAAAATTGAAAGGCTCTCTCCCTAACACAATATCATTTCCTCTTCGTAAAGCACTTTCCAACCAAGGCTTATTATAAGTCTCCCAACTGTAATCATCAAAAATCTTTGTTCCCTCTTTAATTCCTTTTATTTCTAATTGTTTTGCGATTCCACTAAACCTCTATTGACAACATGAATCCGTCCTAAATGTTCAAATTTCCGAAAACATATAATCATTTAATTCATATTAATAATTTGAGCAATATGTTTGTAATTAGGTTTAGTCACAATCATTAATCTATTTATATTCATGCCAATCAAAAGGAAAATCAATCCAATATTTTCCTTCAAAAATTAATTTACCATTCAAGTCAAGATTAGACATTATATAATTTATAACATATTGTAATCCTTCAGCAAAATCATGAGTTTTTGCAGAACCGAATCTTAATCTCTGTTCGACATTATGAATATTCAAATCTGACAAAATACCGGGAATCCGGCGAAGAGGTTGTTTCCTTGCCGATCTTACTACAGTAACCGGAGAATTTATGGTCCCTGTACCAAAAAGCAAACTGTTTTCCGATGCCGGATTCCCCGTCTTCTGTAAATAGCGCACTATCAAATAAGCCATGAGCTACCTCCCGGAAGCGACCGAAAGGATGGTCCCGGACAAAATTCAGAAGGCGATCCTGACTGGATGCTGCTCTTTTAACTATGTCATATTCATCTTTTCAGGACAGAGAATTACATAATTAACGACCCTCCAAAGAGATTATAAAGTTTCAAAGAACTTAATTATCACTTACGACTTTTTTGTTTAAGTGGTGGTATTGGCTTTTCTCCATCTATTTTTTCCATCTCAATTTTTTGATACTTTAAAACAGGCTGCTTAACCAACAAAATATCCCCCTTTTTCCGAAAAAATACATCTATAAACGTTATTTTATTTATATTATCTATATAGGGTTCCATATGATCATTAACACCATTAAATCCATAATCATATATATATAAAGTATCTTTTTTTACAAGAACAGTACACTTAAAATATTTTATTTGTTTTTTAAGACCCGGATATTCTACATCTGATACAAATTTCATTAACTCATCTTGCTGAGTAGGATAATATTCATTTTTCCGATAAAATGCATCATATGCTCCCCACAATTGACTAACAAATAGCGTATTTTTTAATACATATACTTTTATTTCATATACTACAAATGAATAAAATAAATAAAAAAACAACAATATAATTAATACAGAAAATATCTTTCTCAAATTTTTCTTTTTCATCATTCACAGTATAATTTAAAGGTTTCTCCAGAACTAACCCTTTTTATAATTAAATATTTAGAAGAAACAACTTCATTCCATTTGTAGTATTCTTTTTCTTGTATTCCCCACTTTTCATATTGTTGCGCCCGCTCCACATCATTCTGCATCAAATCTTTTAATCCTATATTAAATCCTTTAAGTTTATAATATCTAAGAAATTTAGCAAAAAGATCATAATCATCATTACTAAAATTTATTGTTCCTATTTTTCTATTATTTAAACCTAAAAATAAGAAAAAATATCCCGGATTTCCATGTATAATACTTGCAGAAAAACCTAAATATTCTGTAGACTTTATTTCATTATAATCATTATTCGGTGATAAAATAAATTCAATTGTCATTTTAAGTTTTATTCCAGATAAAATTTCTATTTCAATCTCCTCTGAGTATTCATTCATGCCCATTAAATTTAATTTTTTGACATAACTTATATTATTTCCAGATACCTGATTAGGTTTATAAATATCCAAAGAAGAATTATATAAATTAACACCTGCATCCGTAGTACCAATATCATACCCTTCCTTTATACCCCAATTAAGCAAGTTATTAATATAAACACTAACAATTTCTTTAAATGCCTCAAAATTATTAAAACGTCTCATTACATCCTCATCCCGCTCAAACACCCGCAACACTATACCCGGGTCGTGGATCACGTCCCATTGCCATTTAGCCAGTTCCCGCCCGTGGCGGTAGTCCATCAGGTTATCCGCTACGCTGCCTTCAGGCAA